>NZ_JBVVQE010000018.1:0-117514 GCF_055811435.1 Mesorhizobium sp. WSM4837 | reverse complement strand
CTTGGCCGCCCGCGCGCCTTGCGGGTGGCGGGGGGCTGCCGCTATTGCCCCGACGGTGCTCCGGCCAACACCCCTCATCCGACCGAGCTTCGCTCGGCCACCTTCTCCCACAGGGGGAGAAGGGGAGTCGCGTTCAGATCACTCCTCGACCGGCAGGCCGGTCGCCGAGGCGATCTGGCTTGCGGCATCATCGAGCGCCGCCTTGGCGTCGGGGTAGCCGCCGCCGAGATATTTGGTCTGCACTGCGCGGACGATGATTTCCGCGTCGCTCTGGAACGGCGTGCCGCGGCTGGGGACGACTTTCGGCAAGGTCCCAAGAATGTCCTTCCACACCGCCTGGCCGCCCCAATAGGGCTGTCCTTCGGAGACATAGGGGTCGTCGAGCGCCGAGATCAGCGACGGCACCAGGCCAAAACCCTTCAGCATCGCTATCTGGCCCTCATTGGTCGCGAGCGAATATTTCAGGTAGGCGTAGGCGGCTTCCTTGTTGTTCGACACCGAGGTGATGGCGAGCGAGGAACCGCCGAGATTGGCGGCGCGCGGGCCGTCGGCGGTGAGGCTCGGCATCAGGTAGACGCCCCATTTGCCGCTGCCGTCGGGCGATTCGGTGCGTATGGTGCCCTCGTACCAGCCGCCATACATCTGGCTGGCGACCTTGTCGGCGGTGTTGTTGGTGATCTTGGTGCCCCAATCGGCCGAGGTGATGATGCCGGCGTCCTTCATCTCCTTGATCTTGGTCATCGACGCCACGCAGCCCGGCTCGTTGACGGTGATCGACTGCCCGTCGGCGGCGAAATAGGCGCAGCCCTGCTCGTTGGCGATCATGCGGAAGAATTCGGAGTCGCCGTTGAAATCGGCGTTGGTCATCGTCACGCCGGGGTTGGCCTCCTGGATCTTCTTGCCGGCGGCAATGAAATCGTCCCAAGTCTTGATCGATGCGGGATCGACGCTGGCCTTCTCGTAAAAGTCGCGGCGATAGTACATCGCCACCGGGCCGGAATCCCACGGCATCGCATAGGCCTTGTCTTCCACTTCGAGCTCGGTGCGCTTGAAATCGGGGAATTTTGCCTGGTCCTCGGCGGTATAGCCGAGCGTATGGAGGTCGACGAAGCAGTCCGGGAACTGGCTCCAGTAGTTCTCGGCCTCACCGTTCTCGATCGTCACGATGTCCGGCAGCCCCTCGCCGCCGGCGGCGCAGCCGGCGATCGACTTGTCGTAGGTCGGCTGGTTGCCGAGATCTTGGACCGTGACCTTGATGTCGGGGAACTGCTTGTTAAAACCTTCTATGGTGGCCTTCAGCGACGAAGCGGCGACGTTCCAGCTCCAGATCGTGATTTCGCCGGATTGCGCAAAGGCCGGGGCTGAGCCCAGGGCAAGCGCGAACGCGGCGCAGGTCAGTGTGATGCGCATTGAAATCCTCCCATTTCATTTGCTCTCTCTTCGCGAGCATGGCTAGACTAGGCGCCGGCGAAGGCTTGTCCGCGACAAAGGGAATAAAGAATGGGCGGAAAGTAAGATGCCGGAAAGGCCGTTTTACCAGCCCGGCGCCAGCAGCGTGGAGGGTCTGCCGCTGCTGCTGCAGATGTTTCACACCCAGCCCCTGGTGATGCTGAAGCCGCATTGGCATGCCCAGGTCGAGGTGAATTTCATCGTCCGCGGCGCCGTGCACTACCGCATGGACGAGCACGAGATCGCGCTTTCGGCCGGCGACATGTGCCTGTTCTGGGGCGGCCTGCCGCACCAGATGGACGATGCGTCGGACGATGCCGTCTATGCCGGCGCGCATCTGCCGCTGGTGCACTTCTTCCGGCTGCACCTGCCCGCCGACGTCCGCAACCGGCTGATGACCGGCGCGACATTGGTGACCAATGCCACCGACCGGTCCGACAGCGACAATTTCGAGCGCTGGAACCGCTACGTCCGCTCGGGCGATGCGGGCAAGGCCGAGCACGCCGTCAACGAACTCTTGCTGCGGCTGGAGCGGGTGCGCTTCGAACCCTACCGGCTGGTACCCGAAACGCCGATCGAGCAGGAAGCAGGCAGCCCCTTCGACCAGCAATCGCTGCGCAATGTCGGGCGCATGTGCGACTTCATCGCCGAGAATTTCCTCTACGACATCGACTGCGTCGACATCGCGGCGGCGGCCGACATCCATCCCAAATACGCCATGAGCGTTTTCAAGAAGTCGACCGGCATGACGCTCAACGAGTATGTCAATTTGTTGCGGCTCAGCTACGCCCAGGCGCTGCTGATGCACCAGGACGCCAACGTGCTGCGCGTCGCCATGGACTCCGGTTTCGGCTCGCTCAGCGCCTTCAACAAGTCGTTCCGCAAGCTGGCCGGCATGTCGCCGTCGGATTTTCGCAAAGGCGCCGGCGCCAGATAGCAATGCGCAGGGCATTTCGAGGTCGATGCCGGCGCGCTCGATCCATTCGCACCGGCCAACCTCCCGATCCCGTGCCCTGCCTGCTGCTCGGACAGCTGGCCACCGACGCCGGCTGGGCCGGCCGCGGCATCGGAACCGGCCTGGTCAAGCACGCGCTGCAGCGCTGCGTAATGGCTGCGGAGCTCGTCGGCGGCCGCGCGCTCCTGGTCAACGCCATCGATCCCGAAGCCGCCGCGTTCTGGCAGCGGCGTGGTTTCATTCCGCTAAGGGATGACCCGCTCGTGCTGTTCCGCTCGATTGCGGCGATTGCCGCTTCGTTGGCCAACGCGCATGGATGAAGATCGGCCGGAAACGGCCACGGCTAGCGCCAGTCGAGCCCGCGCCCCAAGAACGCACCACCGGCCCGAGGCCGGTGGTGCTCGCTGGACCGTCTGTAGGGGCAGGACCGTTCCAGGGGATCCCTTAGGATCGGACTCGAATGTCGGCTGTTTCTTGACCCACGGCATCGGCCGAACAGATGAAGCAGCCCGCCAAGTGACCAAGAATCTCGATGCTAGGATGCGCCGCCGCGCAGCGCATGATTTGCGATTTTTATTCGGCTGCGTCAGGAATTTCGCCGGAGGTATCGTCGGCCGGATCGGCCTTTCTTGCCAGGAACTTGTCCAGGGCTGCCTGCAAGGACAGGGTGGCCTGCGGCGAGGCCGGCGTCGTCGAAACGACAGCCATTGCATGAGCAATTCCCCGCGTCGACTTATCCCTAGCCGCCGCAGACGTTGCGGCTCCGTGGCCCTGCGATCCGGCTGCAGCCGAGTTTCCGCCATTGCCGTTGCTTGCGCCATTACCCTTCCCGCCACCATTGCCGCCGGGGCCGGCGAGGACTGGAGACGCGACAAGGGCGAGAGCGGCGACCGTTGCGAACAGACTGGTTCGAGTTTTCATAATTCCTCCTTCGAGCCGCCCTCCCGCCAGGATGGTTCCAGACTATAAATAGGAGGACTCTCTAATATGATGGTCCACTACTTCGCCAGTTTGGTTTAAATACACCTGTCCGCAAGGGACCTTGGTCCGAAATTGAAAAGCAAAAGTCCTAACTCTATTGGGGGTATTCCGAGCGGCGAACAAAGCGCCTGAAGGCCACAGGCAGCCGGCAAGTGACAAGCTCGCTCCGTCTGCTGGGTGATGCCGTGCTGCCCAAAAACGAAAAAGCCGCGGTGGACCGCGGCTTTTCGATGCTTGATTCCCTTAGAGGACACTGGAGCGGGTGAAGCGATTCGAACGCTCGACCCCGACCTTGGCAACCCATTGATTCCACGAAACTTATCGTCGCAAACCGTAACCTATTCAGCCAGAAAACGATTGTCCAGCGCTCCGGGAGCGGAACACTCTGTCCCACGGAGTTCCGTCGAAAACCGCGCCTTGCGGCTCCCCCTCGGAAACCCGGCAAACGATCGACTCAAGCAACCCGAACACCCAGGGGAGCAAATGGCTAGGACGAGTAAGAAGCGACTGACGAACCAGGTACTTGAACGCATGACGCCGCCCAAAACAGGGCGGCTGGAAGCCCGGCCTTGCGATTGCGTGGCACGGTTCTTGCTTCTACAGCTTCAGACATGCCGGGCGGCGAAGACCCTGTTCCACATCAATACCGGCGTGTGAGGTAGGGACAATGATGTCGCGTAAGCTTCTGTTCGGCCCTCCAGCAGCGTTTTTGGCCGCCGCCCCTGGGGGTAGGCCTCTTGTCGTCCGTCACCTCGTGGGAATTTTTGACTGCGACCCAATCCGATTCGGTCTTTTGTTCAAGCGGCCGATCAACCGAGACCGTATCGACGTCGGCGTCGCGGACTTTGCCACCATGTCCGCCGGCCGTCACAAGGTCATAAGGAGCGCCTCGATGGCCGCGAGACTGTGGATGTGGTCGCACATAGCATTCCTGAAAGATGCGGCCGCCGCCGGTACATCCGCGGTCGGCGGAAAAGGCGTCGTAGCGCAGACAAAAATCGGGAACGAACAGCCTCCCGCGGCGGCGGCTTGCGGTTACAGGAATCGGCTACGAGTGCGCCCAGGGAAAGTTGTCATGGATCGTTCGACTCGGTTGGCATCAGCCTTTCGCGAACTCGTTGCACCGCGCTACCGGCCGGAGCTCCACTATATGCGCGGCCCGGGGCCAGCCTCCGCGCGCCGCGAGAGCGCACTGAAGGCCGGCCCTCATCCCTCCTGATCTGATCTCTTGCAGTGCCGCATGCCCCAGCAACCGCGCGCCTCGCTGACCGTGCACTGCGTCTTCCGGCTTGGCGCCCAGGCACTCGGCAAAACATTTCCGGTCCGGTCGGTCCGGTATGTCTCCAATTCTCCTGCTGCCTTCGCCACTAACGGTTCTTGGTTGCCGTTCGCGCTTAGAATTAGAAAGAGATCGGACCGACCGGACCGTTTCGAGTCCGAAAACCACGTTCCTCTGGCGCGAGTGCAGCATGGCGTGCCTGATCTGTCTGGATGACCATGGACCCGAGTGGATTAGCAAGAGACTGGTGTTGGTTCTTCCTCTAATTTTGGTCTGAGAAACCTGACCGGAGGAATCGCCATGACTGCCCCACGTCCGTCCAAGACGCATATTGGAAATCATCGGCTGCATCCGGAAACGTTGATGCTGAGCTACGGCTTCGACCCTCAGCTGTCGGAAGGTGCGGTGAAGCCGCCGGTGTTCCTCACCTCGACCTTCGTGTTCCGATCTGCCGAAGAGGGCCGCGATTTCTTCGATTTCGTATCCGGACGCAAGGAACCGCCGAGCGGAACCGGAGCCGGGCTGGTCTATTCCCGCTTCAATCATCCCAACAGCGAAATCGTCGAGGATCGCCTGGCAATCTACGAAGGGGCCGAGGCCTGCATCCTGTTCTCGTCCGGCATGTCGGCCATCGCCACCACTCTGCTTGCCTTCGCCCGTCCGGGTGACGTTATCGTGCATTCGCAACCGCTTTATGGCGGCACCGAAACTTTGTTAGCCAAGACCTTGGCCAATTTTGGCGTCGGCGCTGTGGGTTTCGCCGATGGCGTCGATGAGTCAGCCATTCGCACAGCGGCGGATGAAGGCTGCAGGAAAGGCCGCGTATCGCTCATCTTCATCGAAACGCCCTCCAACCCGACCAACTCGTTGGTCGATTTCGTGGCGGTCGACCGCATCGCCGACGAGATCGCCGCCAAACAGGGACAGCGCCCGGTCGTCGTGTGCGACAATACTTTGCTCGGACCGGTTTTTCAGCGTCCGCTTGACCACGGCGTGGACGTTTCCGTTTATTCCCTGACCAAGTATGTCGGCGGCCATTCCGATCTGATCGCCGGCGCGGCACTTGGCAGCAAGGCCGTCACCAAGTCGATCAAGGCGCTCAGGGGGGCGATCGGCACGCAGCTCGATCCGCACTCGTGCTGGATGCTCGGCCGCTCGCTGGAAACGCTGAGCATCCGCATGGAGAAAGCCAACGCCAATGCTCGCATTGTCGCCGAATTTCTGGCCGACCATCCGAAGGTCGCAAGGGTGGCCTATCTGCCATTCCTTGGCGACGACACTGCGGCCGCAGGGGTATTCAGGACGCAATGCACAGGCGCCGGATCGACGTTCTCGTTCGACATCCGCGGTGGTCAGGTCGCGGCGTTCGCGTTTCTCAATGCCCTTCAGATATTGAAACTTGCCGTCAGCCTTGGCGGCACGGAATCGCTGGCTAGCCATCCTGCCGCCATGACCCATTCGGGCGTGCCCAAGGACGTTCGGGAACGGATCGGCGTTCTTGAGTCGACAATAAGGCTGTCGATCGGCGTCGAGCACCCCGACGATCTTGTTGCCGATATCGCCCAGGCGCTTGCCCTCGCCTGAAATATGCCTGACCGCTGGTGGGCGGACTGGCGTCCATCTCGTCGCGATTGCCGCGTCCAGGAGTCACCCTGACCCCACCGGTTTTTTTTAACCGGGAGGGGGCATCTCCGCTGAAAAAAGCGCGGCGGCTCCCCCGACGCTCCCCGCGACCGGTCCAGCGCTGGCAAGAAGCCCGCACCAACAAGCTTCGCGGCCCGGCACCCTAACCCTTGCAGGAGTATGCTGGAGCTGATTGGCGCGCAGCTCCAACCTTAAAGTCAAACGCTCCGCTCCCTGGTGTTTTCTCGTCAGTCGTGGCTTATTACAAGAACCCGCGTCCAGTAAGATTACCGGCATGCCCCCCGAGATTATTGGTTTGATCGAAGAGCCACATCTGCTGATCGCCGTTCTCTTGGTCGGCGCCTTTGGTGGTATGGCCGTCGAGCGGTTCTGTTCAAAGATACGACGGCAGGCGTGGCGGGAAAAGAACCGTTGGCGCTGGGACAGGAAGCGCGATTGGAGCAAAATAGATAACAGGCCGTTAGCGCCGAAGCCTGATCCAGTCACTCCAAAACAACCCGACGCTGCTGACCAATTACGCATCGTTATGGGGGCTCACTTCACGATACAGCCGCTCCTCAACAAGAGCGAAGCGCGCGTATTCCGGGAGCTCGACACCATAGTGATAGGCTGCAATCCCGGATGGCAGGTGATGGCACAAGTATCGTTAGGCGAAATTCTGCGCAGCAAGGACGCGGACGCCTACCGTTGCATCAACTCGAAACGGGTCGACCTGCTTCTGGTGAACGAGGACTGCCAGCCCCGACATGCGATCGAATACCAAGGCGGCGCCCATCACCAAGGTCTCGCCGCAGCGCGCGATGCTGTCAAGAAGGAGGCCCTACGAAGGGCAGGGATCGGTTATCACGAGGTTGTTGCCGGGCACACCACTCCTTCCGAGCTCAGGCGGCTGGTCGAGAAACTCGTAGACAAGCCAAAGGACGGCTGAGTATCTGCTACGCCAGGCTGAGTAGAGCTAAACACTATGTGCCCTGAAATCATTATCGCGGGAGATCGATCCGTTGCCAGCGATGCCGATCGGCGACGTACCGCCCTGTGCGTTAGCGAAGGCAGCGAGCGTCTCTATGGTTACGCCTTCCGGGACCCTAGTACGCATCAAACCGTTCAAATCACACGTGCACCGTGACGTCGTGTCCCAAAGAACGCAAAGCCTTACTTGTACGGCCGTTGCGCGGTGGAAATTGGTTCGGCAGGGCCCAGCCTACTAGCTCGCCCATCGCGCTAATGCCGAAGTTTTCAATTCTTAACTTTGGGTCGTGCAAAGCATCCCACATGCGGCTAGGCAGTTCCTTCGCAGGGCCGCCGTAAAGTACATAATTCAAGGTCGCCACCGGTGACGGCCCACCTCTCTCTGGCTGCTTATAGATGTGTTTGGCCAAAGCGATCACTTTTTCGGACATGTTGTAAGGAGGACCCTCCTGAAGACCCACCGCCCGGTTTGACACTCGGCGCGCGTATTCTATTGCAGCGTGGATGTGGGACAGAATCTCAGCAAATTCGCCCTCCGTAGTCGCCATGATGCGCTCGGCGCTTAGCATCTGACGAAGATATGGTGCCCACTTGTTAAGAGTGAGGTCTTCACCGTTTGGAGCTGACTTAAGAGATCGCCACCAAGACAAGGCTGTCTCTTCAGCCAAGCCGGGGTTTGTTTGGTGGCTTTTAAAATGCGTCTCGTAATCGGCTCGCCGACCATCGAACGTATTTTGATAGTAGTGCGCATGGAGAAACTGGTCAGCCTGAGCGCCCCAAGGTGCATCCTTGGCGACCCAACTTGGTCTATTCTCATCGGCGGAAACTTTTGCGGCCAGATCGCGGAGGAGTTGAAGCGTCTGCATCCACTCATTCAGAAACGCATCTCTCCTGAGGTCGAGGGCGGCTTTGCCTGAAACGTTCCCAAGCCCCTCCCATGGCTGCACGTAGTCGGTGTTCCAAAATTTCTTTGCAGCTTCGCGATCAATTGCGGCCTGTTTGTCCAAGGCGGCAGATCGTTGCTCGATCAAAGCGTAAAGCTCGTCGGTAAGTGGAGACGAGTGGGCATGAACAGCTTGGAAAAACAATTCAAGTTCCAGAGCCTTGTTGTCGCCTACCAACTCGTCGCCGTGAGGAAAACACCGACTTCGACATTCTTCCACCAAGCAGACTGGCTTAGATTAGCAGAACCGATGTAGACTCCAAATCCTCTCCACCAAATCACCTTTGGATGAAACTGTCTGACGAGTCTGCAAACGTAGTTTGGGGATTTGCGATCAAGGAAACGTTTAAGGATGTGTGGACTGATCGGGACGCCCTCATCAAAGCGCCCCCAAAACCGAAGAGGAATATCTCGCTTCCAACACCACTCAAAAAGAAGATCTTGGTCTGAAACATACGCTACGGCCGCGTCCACCCGTTCGGTCAGATTGGAGCCGTTTTTCAGTTCGGCCGCCGCGCTTTCAAGAATGTTTCGCAGGTAGCTCCCGTTGAGCCCGTTTAAAACCATCTTCAATTTGTCGTCCCCCGCCATCGCTTTCGTAGGACGCTAACCTTTACAAGTATAAGTTAATGGTCCGCCCATGCGACCGACATAAGTCGGACAGCGGCTGATCGCCGAGGCGGGTATGTTCAACTTCGAGGGTGCGATACGATGCCTGTCGATTACAGATTGTCGAAAGTCGTAATCAAAAATTTTCGCGGAATCGATTATTTTGAGCTCGAACTGCAACCAGGGTTTCCAACTGTCCTAATCGGAACTAACAACGCCGGTAAAACTACAGTGCTTAACGCCATTGCTTTGGCGTTTCACCAAGCCGAGTTCTACAATTGGTCGCCCGCCGAAACTGACTACTCTGCGATTCGACGGGCAGCCGGTCAAAAGAATTTTTGGTTCAAGTCCATTTTCAAGCTGGCGGTGAACTGGCGCTGCCTGCCGTCCGGACAATCGGTGATGCAACGTTCGTTCACGGAGTCCAAGTCGTAGGTAAGACCAGCAGGGACGGCATTTTCAGCCATACTCGAACGCTGTTGGGAAAGGACGGTAAGTCCATCACGCTCAATCTTCGAACAAAGCAATCTGAGGCCGATAAGAAGGCCCTGGTCGATCAAAATGTCGGCTGGAAAACAGTGAACGCGAAGATAGACGAAGTCCGCGACCATCTGCCGGAAACCTGGTTCTTCAAGCCGGAGGACATAGAGGCTTCCCTTTACATCTGGAAGACCGGCCTGCTCGCGAAGCTGTCGAGGCATTTGGCAGAGCGGTTCATGAGCGACAGTTGGGAGATGGAGACCGTGAACGGTGATAAGCGGGAGATGCCAGCTACATTGGAGAATGGGTATCGGTTCTTCCAGCAAATTGTTGAGGCATTTCCCTTCTGGAAGGATGTCATGAAACCGGATCTGGAGAGGGTCTTCAGCGGCTACGTCGGGGGGCAGCCCGCATTGATCCTAAGACCAGCACTCAGTCGATCAAGGATTGGCTAGCGCAGCAGCTAATGATCTCGATGGCAACGGATCCGGAGAGCGCTCCAACGCCATTGCGAAGTATGGGCGACGGTTGGCAGAGTGTTATCCGTCTCGCTGCCCTGGAAGCCTTAACTCTTTACCCCGAGCTGATCCGAGAGCGAGTAGTTCTTTTGCTCGAAGAGCCAGAGACGCACCTGCATCCGCACCTTCGTCGAAAAATACGGAAAACCCTCGGCGACCTGGCGACGAAGGGATGGACCATTATCTACACTACGCACTCTTCCGAGCTTGTGTCATTCGAGGACAAGATGGCTATAACCCGCCTCGTCCGCACCAAAGGTAGCGTGTCGATGAGGACCGTCTACACGGACAAGATTGAAGCGCCGGCCAAACTTCAGTCCAAGCTTGACGACAATGGCTCCCACGACTTCCTTTTTGGAACGGCAGCAGTGTTCTGCGAAGGTCCATCCGATACCTTCAGCTTGAAATACGGAATGGAAAAGCTGGGCTTTGATCTTGATGGCCATGCGGTAAGCATCACCTTTTGTGGCAGCTGCACCGCCATTCCCTCGTTCGCCTACATCGCGTCCGCGCTGGGGATTCGCTGGTGTGCCTTGACTGACGAGGACCGGCTGCCCGACCAAACCGTTAAGCCGCAGATGGTGCGGCAGCGCGCGAATATTGAGAAGCACCGCACATCCTCTGACGCGCAGGTCATGTGGAAAGTCGATCTTGAAACTAGCCTGGGGATACTCAAAGGCGGAGCAAACTCTCGAATATCTTCGAGAAGCTGAACCTACCTGGATGGACGACGGACTTCCCAAAGTTCAAAGCGACACTGTCTGAGATCGCGACCTGGGTCGATCCTGAGATAAGGGTGTAGCTGAGGCAGCCGCGGATAGTTGCCCTTCTGCGCAGGCTCAGGTCCAGGCTGCCGGCAAAAGGTTCGGACACAAGAGTGCGCAAAGTCGAGGCTGTCAAGAAATCCAATGTGCTAGGCAGCCATTGTTTGCGAAAGTTGGCGTAGCCTTGAGAGGGGTTAGGGATGTGGCAATGGCTGTCAGAACTACAGGGTGCGCAAGCGAGCTTGCTAGGCTCGTTTGCCGGCTTTTTGTTCGGTATCTGCGCGCTTGTCGTCGGCGCACTCGTCAATTTTCGGCTAAACCGCAGAAGGGATGCCCTGCTTCGTGGTGAGGAAGCCGACTCGGTCGCTGCGGCCCTATACGGCGAGATCGTCCTCATTAGGAAGGAATTAGCACGAACGGCCAACATCGTGGCGAAGACTGAAATGAGAGGTGGTACGTTCGACAAACACTTCCTCGAGTTGACCCGACTTCAAGAGCCGTTGCTCTACAAGGCGCTCGCAAACAAATTGGGCCTGCTTGCCCCGGAGGTGGTTCTGGCAATTACCGACTTCCATGGCAATGTTGAACTCGCACGCGGCTGGCTTCCCCAGCTGGTAGAAAGTGATGATCGCAAGTTCAGCTACAGTCCGCTTACCGTCCTGGAGCCGGCAATAAAGGCGATCGATGGCGTTAAGCCGACGCTGGATCATATCGCCAAAACAATGCGAATTGGACCGCCAGAAGATGATTTCGATCTCAGCAATCCCTATGCAATCGCCGAAAATGAAAGGGAAAAATTTGGAGAGAGATAGGCGCAATCTGTGGCAAAGGCGCACTTCAGGGAGACCTGGTGACGCCGCGATCCCATACGACTTCTTAACTTCGCGAACTCGTAACCGCGCGGTAACCATGGCCTTCTGAGCTGCCTAAGCCAACTGCGATTTCGACAACCCCGAAAACGAAAAAGCCGCGGCGAACCGCGGCTTTTCGATGGCTTGATTCCCCTTGGGGAAACTGGAGCGGGTGAAGCGATTCGAACGCTCGACCCCAACCTTGGCAAGGTTGTGCTCTACCCCTGAGCTACACCCGCTCGCGCGGCGTTTGGGCCGCAAGCCGAGCCTATATGGCTGAAGGGCGCGGCGATTGCAACAGGGAAGTCGCAGGTTTTTTGGCCGCACCCGGCGACGTAAACGAGCCTTCCCGGCGCGGATGGGAATGCAATCGGCAGCCTTGCTGCGCAATGGTCTTGTCTCGGCCGCGTCATTGGCCGTAAACGGCATGATCCAACCACGACAACAAGCCAAACCGCAACAACAAGAAAGTCCGACAAGAAACGACATGCCGAAAACCGAAGCCGAGCTTTTCGCCTTTCTCGCCGATCTCGGGATCGAGGTCTCGACGCTCCGCCATCCGCCGCTGTTCACGGTCGCCGATTCGCAGGCGCTGCGCGGGGAAATCGCCGGCGGGCATACCAAGAATCTGTTCCTCAAGGACAGGAAGGACAATTTCTTCCTGGTCAGCGTCGCTGAGGAGGCGGTGGTCGATCTCAAGCAGATCCACCAAATCATCGGCGCCGCCGGGCGCGTTTCCTTCGGCAAGCCGGAGATGCTGATGGAGCTTCTCGGCGTCGTACCGGGTGCGGTCACCGTGTTCGGCTTGATCAATGATACGCAGTTGCGGGTCAAGGTCGTTCTCGACCAGGAGTTGATGCGCCATGCCGCCATCAACGCCCATCCGCTGACCAACGAGGCAACGACATCGATCGCCGCCGCCGACCTGGTCAAATTCGTCGAGGCAACCGGGCATGATGCTGTTATCTTGAAAGTCACGGCATGATCGCCACATGGATGACGATAAACCGGCTTCTGAGTGAGAATTAAGGATGTTGCGCCGGGCTGGCGGCCGGGCGGCGACCGAAAGGGCACGAGATGAGCGACAACAATCAATTTGGCGGCCCGTTTGGCAGCAATGCCGGACAGTATGCCACCACTGTGCAGTATGGCGGCACTGACGCCACCCCCGCGAAAGTGGCGCTTGGCGACCCGCCTGTCGCTGCCGACGTCATCAAGGAGACGACGACCGCCACATTTGCCGCCGACGTCATCCAGGAATCGCGCCGTCAGCCGGTGCTCGTCGATTTCTGGGCGCCATGGTGCGGGCCCTGCAAGCAACTGACGCCGCTGCTGGAAAAGGCGGTCACCGCCGCCGGCGGCAAGGTCAAGCTGGTCAAGATGAACATCGACGACCATCCTTCGATCGCCGGACAGCTCGGCATCCAGTCGATACCGGCAGTCATCGCATTCAAGGACGGCCAGCCGGTCGACGGTTTTATGGGGGCCATTCCCGAGAGCCAGATCGCCGCCTTCATCCAGAAGGTCGGCGGCAAGGGCAATGGTGCGCCGCAGGTGGCCGAGGCGCTTGCCGCGGCCGCGGAGGCGCGCGCCGCCGGCGATGTGCATACCGCGGCGGACATTTTCGACGCGATCCTGGAACAGGCGCCGGAGACGATCGAAGCGATTGCCGGGCTGGGCGATCTGCTGTTCGAGGCCGGCGATGCCGAGGGCGCCGAAGCCGTGCTGGCGCGGGCGCCGGAAGCAAAAAAGGATGCGCCGCCGCTCGCCGCGGTGCGCGCCAAGATGGCGCTCGCCGTGCAGGCACAAGCACTTGGCAATCCGGCCGAGCTCGAGCGACGCCTGGCTGAGAACCCCGGGGATCATCAGGCACGTTTCGAGCTTGCCATGATCCAGAACGCCAACGGCGAGCGCATGGCCGCAGCCGACAATCTGCTGGCGATCGTCAAGGCCGATCGCTCGTGGAACGACGACGGCGCCAAGACGCAGTTGCTGCAGTTCTTCGAGGCATGGGGCATGACCGACGAGGCAACGCTGGCGGCGCGGCGCAAATTGTCGTCGCTGCTGTTTTCCTGAGCGCAGCCTCAAGCTGTTTTTGCGTGACGGTCTTGCGGTCGGCGACGGCTGCGCCAGATTAGGAGGCCTGACCGATCCGTTCTTCGCCTGGTGACGATTTTGCGCCAGGTTGCTAAGGGATGGGCGGGCTTGATGCGCTTCTTGAGGGAGCGAGCGGAGGTTTGACGTGCAGGCGGGAAACGCGCATTACCGGCTCGATACGGATTTCCCGCCGACGGTGCCGATCTTCCCGCTTGAAGGCGCCTTGCTGCTGCCGGGCGGCCGCATGCCGCTCAACATTTTCGAGCCGCGCTATCTGGAGATGGTGGACGAGGCGATCGCCGGACCGCGGCTGATCGGCGTCATACAGCCCAGCCTCGACGGCGCGCGGCGTGCCGACGGCGAGCCGGCGCTTTGCAATGTCGGCTGCGCCGGACGCATCATCGCGCTTTCCGAGAGCGGCGACGGCCGCTACCTGATTTCGCTGCAAGGTGTGTGCCGGTTCCGCATCGTGCAGGAGCTTGCGGTCAAGACGCCCTTCCGCCAGTGCCGGTTTGCGCCCTTTCTCACCGATCTCGACGAAGATCAGGCGGAGGCCGAGATCGACCGGCCGGCGCTGCTCAAGGCATTTCGCGCCTATTTGCAGGCCAACGATCTTGAAGCCGACTGGGAAAGCGTCAGCCGCGCCGAAAACGCCATGCTGGTCAATGCGCTGTCGATGATGGCTCCCTACGGGCCGGCCGAGAAACAGGCGCTGCTCGAAGCGGCGGACCTGAAGACACGCGCCGAAACGCTGATCGCCATCACCGAAATGGCGCTGGCACGCGAAAACGAGGATTTCGGCTCGAGTTTGCAGTAGGCAAAGTAAAAGGAACGCTGGGACTAAGCCAATTGCGGAAGTCGGCGCCGCCCCTCATCGCCCTGCCGGGCACTTCTCCCCGTATAGGGACGGGGAGAAGGGGCTTTCGGCAGCCTTGGCGGACGTTCTGCAACGCGGGTGATTGGCGAAACCATCGATGAGAGCGTCCCTCTCCCCGTCACTATACGGGGAGAGGATGCCGGCAGGCAGGTGAGGGGCAGCGTCAACGCACGAAGACTGAGGACGAACGAGAGGACTGCAAAAATGGTGGACGGGCGTGAGGGAAAGAAGGTCAATGTCGATCCCAAGCTGCTGGAATTGCTGGCCTGCCCGCTGACCAAGGGTCCGCTTAGCTGGGATCCGGAGCGCGGCGAGCTCATCTCGAGGGTCGCGCGGCTTGCCTATCCGGTGCGTGACGGCATTCCGATCATGCTGCCTTCGGAGGCACGCTCGCTCCCCTTCGACGACGGATTGCCGCCGCCGCGGTTGGGTGGGCCGTCCTGAAGCGTGGTGATCCTTCGCTGTCCCGCCGACACATCCCCTATTGAAAATTGCGCCCCTTGGGCATGACCCTTTCTGTCTTCCCCGCGATGTCCTGCCGGTCGTTTTGCACGACAGGGACATCGGGCTTCTCCTGCAAAAGCACGGACAGCCAGGGTGTCAGGTCCTCGACCTTCTCGGCGACGATGTGGATGACGTCCGATTCCGACTGCAGTTTGCCGGTGACGCGGACCAGCCGCGCGCCCATGACAATGGGCCGGTAGCGGTTGAAGGTTCTTTCCCAAAAAATGACGTTGGCGACCGCCTGCTCGTCTTCCAGCGTCAGGAAAATCGCTTTGGCGTTACCCGGCCGCTGCCGCACCAGGACAAGGCCGGCGACCGAAACGCGCTTGCCGTCCCGAACCTGGCCGAGGCGCGCATTGGGGGTGACGCCGGAACGGTCGAGCCGCTGGCGCAGAAAGGCAAGCGGATGCGCCTTCAGCGACAGGCCGAGCGAGCGGTAGTCGTGGACGACGTGCTCGCCGAGCGGCATTGTCGGCAGCCTGGTCTCGGGCTCGAGATCGCGCAAGCGGATCTCAGGTCGGTCGAACAGCGGCAGGGTCTCCGTGGCACTCCTGCCGTCGAGCGCGCGGACCGCCCACAGGGCGTCGCGGCGGTCGAGGCCGAGCGAACGGAAAGCGTCGGCTTGCGCCAGCTTCTCGATCTCGTCGACGTAGAGGCCCGAGCGCAGCCAGACATCGCGAACGGATGCGTAGCGGTCGCCGCGTCTGGCGACAAACACCTCCATGCGCTCCTTCGACAGGCCCTTGACCTGGCGAAAACCCAGCCGGACGGCATGATTGGTCCGGATGACGCCGCGCATCTGGGCATGGCGGTCGAGAATGCGGGTTGGATCGAAAGGCACTTCTTCCAGCGCGCAATCCCAACCGGAAAAATTGACGTCGACCTCGCGGATTTCAACGCCATGGTCGCGCGCGTCGCGGACAAGCTGAGCCGGCTGATAAAATCCCATCGGCTGGGAATTCAGGATCGCGGCGCAGAACACGTCGGGATAGAAGGTCTTGAACCAGCAGGAGGCATAGACCAGCAGGGCGAAGGAGGCGGCATGGCTTTCGGGAAAGCCATATTCGCCAAAACCCTCGATCTGCTTGAAGCAGCGCTCGGCGAAGTCCTTTTCGTAACCCCGCAAAATCATGCCGTCGACCATCCGCCTGCGATAATTGCCGATCGTGCCGGTGCGCTTGAAGGTGGCCATGGCGCGGCGCAGTTCATCGGCCTCGCCCGGCCTGAAGCCGCCGGCGACGATGGCGATCTTCATCGCCTGTTCCTGGAACAGCGGCACGCCCAGCGTCCTGCCGAGTATCTCTTCCAGTTCCGGCTTGGGATATTCGGGCTTTTCCTTGCCTTGCCGGCGGCGCAGATAGGGGTGGACCATGTCGCCCTGGATCGGGCCGGGCCGCACGATCGCCACCTCGATGACGAGGTCATAGAATGTTTTCGGCCTGAGCCGCGGCAGCATCGACATCTGGGCGCGCGATTCGATCTGGAAGACGCCGATCGTGTCGGCGCGGCAGATCATGTCGTAGACATGTTTGTCCTCGGCAGGGAGGGTGGCCAGCACATAGGGCCGGCCAAAATCATCCCGCGCATCGGGATAATGATCCTCAAGCAGCGTGAAGGCGCGCTGCAGGCAGGTCAGCATGCCGAGCGCCAGCACGTCGACTTTCAGGATTTTCACCGCGTCGAGATCGTCCTTGTCCCACTCGACCATCTTGCGTTCGTCCATCGCCGTCTTGATGATGGGCACGATCTCGTCGAGCCGGTCCCTGGTGATGACGAAGCCGCCGACATGCTGCGACAGATGACGGGGAAAGCCCATGATCTCGTTGGCGCATTCGATCACCTGCCTTGTCGACGGATCGGTCTGATCGAGGCCGCCGGCCCTGGTCTCCTTTTCGCCGAGCTCCGAGGTCGACCAGCCCCAGATCGAGCTGGACAGCGCGCTCCTGACATCGTCCGACAGGCCCATCGCCTTGGCCACTTCGCGCATCGCCGACCGGCCCCGGTAGCTGACGACGGCCGCGGCAAGCGCGGTGCGCTTGGCGCTGTATTTCGAGTAGATATACTGGATGACCTCCTCGCGCCTTTCATGCTCGAAGTCGACATCGATGTCGGGCGGCTCGTTTCTTTCCTCGGAAATGAAACGCTCGAAAAGCGAATCGATCCGCTCAGGCCCCACTTCGGTGATGCCGATGCAATAGCAGACCACCGAGTTGGCCGCGGAGCCACGTCCCTGGCAGAGTATGCCCTGGCTGCGGGCAAATTTGACGATGTCGTAGACTGTCAGGAAATAGCGCGCGTAATTCAGGCGCTCGATCAAAGCGAGTTCTTCGCGGATGCGCCTGGTCACATCGGCGGGAACGCCCGAGGGGTAGCGTATCGCGGCTCCCTCCAGAGCCAGCCTTTCCAGTTCGGCCTGGGGCCCGAGGCCCGATTCCGTCGGTTCGTCGGGATAGTTATATTGGAGGTCACTGAGAGAGAAGCTCAATTCGCCGGCAAAGTGCTGCGTTTGCGCCAGTGCCTGCGGATGCCGCCGGAACAGCCGCGCCATCTCCATTGGCGGTTTCAAATGGCGCTCGGCATTGGCCGCCAGTTCCAGCCCGGCTTCGGCAACAGGCAGGTTGAGGCGGATCGCCGTTAGCACGTCCTGCAACCGGCGCCGTTCGGACGTATGGTAAAGAACGTCGTTGGTCGCCATCAGCCGAATGCCTGATGCCTCGGCCATGGCAGCCGCCTGCTCAACACGGTAGCGGTCGTTGCCGTGATAATCCGGCGAAACGGCAAGCCGCAGGGTCTTGCCGAAGCGATCTTTCAGGCGGCTGATCAGCCTGAGGTGATCCTCGGCCGGCGTCGACAGATCGGGCAGGATCGCCAGCGACATGCGATCGCCCCATTCGAAAAGGTCGTCGCGATAGAGCAGCGGTGCGCCCTTTTCGCTGTCGTCGCGCATATTGGCCTGCGTCAGCATGCGGCACAGATGGCCCCAGCCCTTGCGGTCCTGCGGATAGGCGAGAACGTCGGGCGTGCCATCGCAAAACACCAGGCGGCAGCCGGGATGACAGGAAAGACCTTCCACCTTGGCCTGCTGCCAGGCGCGCACGACGCCAGCCACCGTGTTGCGGTCGGCAAGCCCGATCGACGAAAAGCCCAAAAACTTTGCCGCGACCACCAGCTCCTCCGGTTTCGAGGCGCCGCGCAGGAACGAGAAATTCGACTGGATGCCGAATTCGGCATAGGGGACGACCGCCAGCGCATTCATGCGAAGACCCCATGCATGAACCAGCGCGGCGCCGCCTGCGAGGCGCCGTAGAGACCCTGGCGATAAAGCCAGTAACGGCGACCGTCGCTATCCTCGATGCGGAAATAATCCCGGGTCGCTTCCTGCCCCGCTGCCTCCCGCCACCATTCCGCGGCGATGCGTTCCGGCCCTTCGGCGCGCGCCACCCGGTAGAGAGCCCGCCGCCAGCGGAAATTCATCGGCGGTCCCTCAGGCATTTCGGTGGCCGGCACCTCGATCGGTTCGGGCGAACGGAACAGCCGGATCGGCCGTTCCGGCGGAAAGACAGGCCTAGTGTCTTTCATCTTGCCCGGCTGCTTCGGCGCAGAGACCCTTTGCGGCGCCTCCGCATAGGGATGCGTGGCGACGGCGCGCTCGGGCAGATGACTCTCGACGGCAACCGGTTTCAAAACCGCGCTGTCGCCGAGCCGGGCGCGGATGCGGTCGGCGAAAAGGGCGATGTCGGCGCCGTCATCGCGCGTCTCGCCGGTCAGATCCGCCTGCTGCATGTCGAAGGCCGCGGCCGACAGCACCGAGAGGCGCACGAGATCGAAGCCATAGCCGGCATCGATGTCCTGTTCGAGCGCGGCAAGCCTCTCGTGGAACAATTTCTGGATCAGCAACGGCTCGCGCAACGGCCGCGAGGTGCCGACGGCGATGCGGCTGACGGCGCCGTCGACGCGGAAAAGCAGCAGCGCCAGCCTTCTTGCGCCCTCGCCGCGGCGCTCGAGGTCCGCCTTCAATGTCGTCGCCAGCATTTTCACCAGCCGCTCTATTTCGTCGGTCAGCATGATCGGTTCGGCGAGATGGCGTTCGACCGAAAGCGGCGCCACCGGCAGGCGCGGCGACACCGCCTCGTCGAGGCGGCCGAGCGCCTGGTCGAGACGCAAAAGCAGCGATCTGCCGAAGCGGCGGGCGAGCGGCGCGCGCGGTGCTGCCATGACGGCGCCCGCCGTGCGCAGGCCGACGCTTTCCAGGCTGGCGCGGATGTCAGGCTCGATGCGCAGCGCCGCCAGCGGCAAGGGCGCGAGAAGCGCTTCCTCCTCGCCACCGGGGACGATGCGATCACCAGAAAACCGCGCTGCCGCCCAGGCTGCACCTGGTGTGGCGGCAAGGCCGGCGCGGACATCGAAACCCTGATGGAAAAAGCGCGACAGGATGTCGTCCAGCATCGCCCGTTCGCCGCCGAAAAGATGGGTGCAGCCGGTGACGTCGAGGAACAGGCCATCGGCTGCGTCGATCGCCACCAGCGGAGTGTAGCGGTCGCACCAGTCGGCGAGGCTTTCGAGCAGGCGGCGGTCGGCCTCGGGATCGGCTTCCACGACGTCGATCGACGGATGCATGGCGCGCGCGTCGGCTATGCCCATGCCGCGCTTCAGATGAAGCGCCTCAGCCCGCTCGTCGAGGGCGGCGATGCGCTGCGCGTTCGCCTGGCGATGGCTGATCACCAGCGGCAGGTGATCCGACGGCCGCGAACGCCAGGACCGCCCCAGACGCTGGCGCAGGATCCTTTCCGCGGCGAGATGCGGAAACCACAGGGACAGGATTCGCTGCCCGTTCTTGCCGTCTTTCCCCGGCCCTTCTTTCCTCGAAACTGCGTTCATCGGGGTTCCACTCCAGTGTGAATTGTCCTGGCAAGGCGGTGCGGCTCTTGCCGATGCTGACGGTGAAGGCGGGACGGCCGATCGAGCCGGCGAGCGGCCCGGCGATCGTCTGGCGTGGTGCCGACGGCGCCGCCGACAGGACGAGGCGGACGGGTGCCGCCGTCGGCTCGGGTTCGCCGGCCTGGCGCAGCAAAAACACCGGCCGGCCGGCGCTCTGTGCCCGGGCGTGCAGCCGCCGCGTCGCGGTGAGGTCCAGCCGCTGCGGACTGCCGCGGATTTCGAGGATGACGGCGGCGAGCGCCGTCATCCGGGCGGCCTCCTCGGCGGTCCACAGCGCATCGAGGAGCCTTGGCGCCTCGGAAAACAGCAATTGCTCCGGCTCGATGCCGAAAAGGCGATGAAGTCCTGTGGCATAGGGGAAGCCGGCCTCGCGGAAGATTTCCGCGGTGCCGATCCACAGGACCGGCAGTCGCGGCCCCTGTTTGAGGATCAGGCTGACGAGCGACAGGGCGAAGCCGGCGACGGCCCCGGCATCGCGGGTCGCGGCGCCATGGATCTCGCTCAGCGCCGCCTTCGGCAGGCCGCCGCCGAGCGCAGTATCGAGATCTTCGGCGCCGGTGCGCAGAAACGCATCGGGCGGCGCCACGGCGAGGCCGCGGCGGACGATTGTCAGATTTTTGGGCGTGATTTTTTTGGGCGTGACATCAGCTGTTGGATCCCCGGGAGTGACATCAGCTGTTGGATTCCGGGGCGCATCAACGGGGGCTGCGGCCGGCGCCTGCAGGCGCTCGGGCAGCGTTCCCTCGATCTTCGCGATCTGGCGGCGCAGGGCAAAAACAGTCTCCCGCGCCACGGCGCTTGTCGCCATGACGGTCAGCTTCCACTCACAATTGTTCCTGTTATGTTCTAATAGATTCCAGAGGGCGGCCGAAGAGTCAAGCGGAGTCATGGGCGCAGTCATGGGGAATTTATTCCTGCCGCGCGTGGACGGCAACCCGGCCAATTGCCGAGTCCGGCGCGAAAGCCTATATGCCGGGATCAGAAGGACAAAGCATGGCCCGCATCTACAAAACCCGTACCTGGCACGACGAGCTTTCGCCGTCGATGGAGGAAATGGAGTTCCTGGCGCTAGAAGCTTACGCCCATCTGCCGGAGGAGTTTCGCAAGCTGACCGGCGAGATCGTCATCCAGATCGCCGAATTCCCGACCGACGAAATCATGGACGACCTGTCGCTGGAAACGCCTTTCGACCTGCTCGGCCTGTTCGAGGGGCGCGGCATCGCCGAGCGCTGGAATCCGCAGACCGGCGAGGGGCCGAACCGCGTCACGCTCTACCGCCGCGCCATCCTCGATTACTGGGCCGAGAACGAGGAGACGCTGGGCGACATCGTCACCCATGTGCTGATCCACGAGATCGGCCACCATTTCGGCCTGTCGGACGACGATATGGAGCGGATCGAAGAGGCGGCCGAGTAGGCTGTGCTGATATTAAGGTGATGCCGGCCTGCGAACGGCAGTTCCCTGCGCTTCCGGTGCTCACACCCAAAAGTACGCTCCGCTCCGGTTCTCGGAAACTACCCAGTCTGGTCGCTTCGCGCCCGTCTTCGACTCCGGCGCGGCCTGACCTGAATCTCAACACACCCTGCGTCGAGCTTTGCAAATCTACCAATCGCTGAGCTTGGTGTCGGGCCCGTATTCCTGGCCCTCGACATCCTTCACTACGGCCTGGCCGCAGCGCATGACCTTGGTCTGCTTGTCGTAGGAATAGGTCGGCGAGCCGAACAGGTGCCAGCCCTTGTTCAGCGCTGCCGTCACCTTGTGGCAGAAGCTGGAATCGTCCGGGCCGGACAGAAAGCGGTAGAGTTTCATTTTTCATTCCTGTGGTGGGTTGCGATCATGTCCCGCTGGCGCTGGCGGCCGCCTTCGCCAGCAGTTTCTCGGCCTGCGCCAGATGCAGCCGCTCGAGCATTTTTCCGTTCAGCGCAATGACTTGCCTGCCGGCATTTTCGGCAAGCGCGAAGGCCTCCTTGACCGCACGCGCCTCGGCCACGGCTTCGGCAGATGGTGCAAAGGCGCGGTTTGCGGCATCGATCTGGGCCGGGTGGATCAGCGATTTGCCGTCGAACCCCATGGCGGCTGCTTCCGTGCATTCGCGCGCAAAAGCGTCCAGATCACGAAAATCGTTGAAGACACCGTCAAGCAGGTCGAGGCCACCGGCGCGTGCTGCGAGCACCATCTGCATCAGCCATGGCGTGAGATAGCGCCGGTCGGGCGTAGCGAGAATGCCGGTGTCCTTGACCAGGTCGTTCGTTCCGGCAACGAAACAGACCAGCCGCGAGGCCGGATCGCGGCCAAGCTCGGCAATCGGGCCGATGTTGAGCAGCGCCTTGGGCGTCTCGATCATCGCCCACAGCTTCACCGCGTCGGGTGAAAAATAGTCGTCGAGGACGTCGCCGGCTTCCAGGACGTCGCGCGGCGTGTCGACCTTGGGCAGCAGGATGGCGTCGGGCTCGCAGCTTGCCGCCGCCAGCAAGTCCTTGGCGCCCCATTCGCTGGAGAGCGGGTTGATGCGCACGATCATCTCGCAGCGTAGGCCGGGGCGGTTGGCGAAGATGCCGGCCAGTTTTTCGCGCGCAAAAACCTTGTCGGCCGGGGCGACGGCATCTTCGAGATCGATGATGACGGCATCGCAGGCCAGCGACGAGATCTTGGCCAGCGCCTTGTCGTTCGAGGCCGGGACGTAAAGCACCGAGCGGCGCGGGCGGCAGGTTTCAGTCATGCCTGATCTATGCCGCCTGGAGGCGATCGAAGCAAGCACACAGGGCAATCGCTTCGGGCAGTCATAGCTTGCATTGGATGCAAGCCAATCATCGAAGTTGGCGCCGCCCCTCATCGCCCTGCCGGGCACTTCTCCCCGTATAGTGACGGGGAGAAGTGGTTGGCGCAGCCTCGACGCCATTCTTGCAACGCTGGTGATTGGCGAAACCGGCGATGAGAGCACCCTCTCCCCGTCACTATACGGGGAGAGGATGCCGGCAGGCAGGTGAGGGGCAGCGCAAGCGCCCGGAAAGGGGTGACGGGGCGGATTCAAAGCTGAAGTGATTCCTGACCCTGCACAAAAACTGCACAACATTGCGGAAAATCTCCTCGGACCCGCCTCGCTGCCTGCATCTCGGCCGGCGAAAAGGGCGCATGCAAGAGCGCGAAAAGCCCCGTTGGTCCCTACCCCTCCGCGATGACGTTTGCTGGCTCATCGATCCGCCGCGTTCGGCGACTCTCTTTCCCTTCATCCGCAAATCTCCGCCCCCCGGCCGGATCAAAGCCGCTGAGAAAACCCGATCATGACGTCGCTGCTTACCGCCGCGCCGGGCACTTGCGCGCGCTTCGGCGTTGCCGTCCTGCTTGCCGCGCTGGCCGATTTCTTCTTCTATGGACAGCCGGTCGGCATCACGCTCTTCCTGTTCGGCATGACGCTGGCCGCCGCGGCCGTGGCGCTCCAGCCGTCGGCGCTCGGCGCCGGCCGGGCCTGGTTCAAACCCGTTGCCCTGCTTGTCGGGCTACTGCCGTTCCTTGAAAATGTCAGCGCGCTGTCCGTCGCGATCGGGCTTGCGGCGCTGGCCGTCTTTACGCTTTCGCTGGTCGGGCGGCTGCGGCGCGGATTTGCCCGCATTGCCGGCCAGGTCGCGCTGTTCCTGCTCGCAGCGCCGTTTCGGTTCGTCCACGATTTCGTCCGCTGGCGCAAGGCGGCGCGGCGGCTTGGCCGGCGGCGCATCGGCTTCGCGGCGATCGCCGTCTGGATCATGCCGCTGACCCTGGGCGCAGTGTTTCTGGCGCTGTTCGGCGCCGCCAATCCGGTTATCGAATACTGGCTGTCGCTGATCGATCTCCACGCACTGCTCGACCTCATCCAGCTGCCGCGGCTGGCCTTCTGGCTGGTCGTGCTTGCCGGCGTCTGGGCTTTTTTGCGCCCGCGCCTGCCGCGCTTCTTGCGCCGCATTGCGCGTCGGGTGACACCTGTCCCTGTCAGCGCGGTGACGACGACGACAAACCCCGCCAGGGCGATCGAGGACATCATCTTCGGCATGGCCGCCATCCTTCGTGCGCTGGTCATCTTCAACATCCTGTTCGCGATGCAGACCGCGCTCGACGCCACCTATCTGTGGGGCGGCATCGCCCTGCCCGACGGGCTGACCTACGCCGCCTATGCGCATCGCGGCGCCTATCCGCTGATCGTCACGGCGCTGCTCGCCGCCGGTTTCGTGCTGGCGGCGCTCAGGCCGGGAAGTGCCACTTCCAGCGATCCGTTCATCCGCCGGCTGGTCTATGTCTGGGTGGCGCAGAACATCGTGCTGGTCATCTCGTCGATCCTGCGGCTTGAACTCTATGTCGGCATCTATGCGCTGACCTACTGGCGCGTCGCCGCCTTCGTCTGGATGGGGCTGGTGGCGGCGGGCCTTGCCCTGATCATCGCCCGCATCGCGCTCGGAAAATCCAATGAATGGCTGCTTTCCGCCAATCTTCTGACGCTATCGGCGACGCTTTATGCCTGCTCGTTCATCAATTTTGCCGCCCTGATCGCCAACTACAATGTCGAGCACTCATTCGAAATGACCGGCCACGGAACCGAGCTCGATTTCTGGTACCTGCGTTCGCTCGGTCCCAGCGCCCGGCCGGCACTCGATCGCTTCCTCGAGCAGCAGGCCAGGACGAATGCGGCCAGCTTTTCCCCCTACCGCGAACTCGCCCGTTTGCTGGGACAGGACGAGGCCCGCTACCGCGCGGCCCAGGAAAACTGGCGCGCCTGGAGCTTTCGCGACTGGCGGCTCCTTCGCACTCTCGACACGTCTATCCCGTTCGTGGTTCCTCAGGGCTCCGAACCCTTCGTGCCGGGCCGCTGATCGATGCCGCATCACATCCTGATCGCCGACGATGATCCGCACATCCGCGAGATCATCTGTTTCGCACTTGAAAAGGCCGGCATGAAAACGGTTGCGGTAGCCGACGGCGGCGCCGCCTTGCAGGCGATCGAGCGCCGCGCGCCTGACCTTGTCGTGCTCGACATCGGCATGCCGGAGATGGACGGGCTGGAGGTCTGCCGGCGGCTGCGGCACACATCCGATGTGCCGGTGCTGTTCCTGTCCGCGCGTGATGAAGAAATCGATCGCATCCTCGGGCTCGAAATGGGTGGCGACGACTATGTCACCAAGCCGTTCAGCCCGCGCGAGCTGGTCGCCCGCGTCAACGTCATCCTGCGGCGCGCCCGCCCGGCAAAAGCCGAACAGGCCGACGACAGGCAATTCTTGCACGGCCGTCTGGCTTTGCTGCCGGCCAGCCACGCCGCCAGCTTCGACGGCAGGCCGCTAGTGCTGACCTCGATCGAATTCGCCATCCTGAAAGGGTTTCTGGCGCGCCCGGCGCATGTGCTTGGGCGCGACATGGTGATGGCCAATGCCTATGCCGGCAACATCCATGTCGCCGACCGCACCGTCGACAGCCATATCCGCAACATCCGCGCCAAGCTGGCGGCGGCCGGCTGCACGGATGCGATCGAGACCGTGCATGGCGTCGGCTTCCGGCTCGGCCGGTGCGGCGCGTGACCGCGCATAAATGGCGGCCGCGCCTCGCCACCATCGTTGTCGCCATCCTGATCATGGTGATGGCGCTGCCGCTGGTCGGCCTGTTCTTCTTCAGGCTCTACGAGAACCAGCTGATCCGCCAGACCGAGGCCGAGCTGATTGCGCAAGGTGCCGCCCTTGCCGCCATCCATGCGCAAGAGGTCCGCGACGCCGGCATCGCGGCTGAAAAGCTCGGCGCGGCCGTGCCTGCCGACAGCGACAATCCGGACTCTCCCTACCGGCCGATCGAGCCGCGTCTCGATCTCGCCTCCGACAGGGTTCTGGCGACACGGCCTGCGGCGACGGTCGCCACCGTCGATCCCGCCTTCACGGCGATCGGCGCGCGGCTGTCGGGTATTCTTGCCGAGACGCAGAAAACCACGCTTGCCGGCTTTCGGCTGCTCGACCCAAAAGGCGTCGTCATCGCCGGACGCGAGGAGATCGGCCTGTCGCTCGGCGCCGTCGGCGAGGTTCGCGCAGCACTTGCCGGCCGCTATGCCAGCGCGCTCCGGCAGAGGGTTCCGAACCAGCCTTCACCTTCGCTCTATTCGGTCAGCCGCGGCACGAGGGTCCGCGTCTTCGTCGCCATGCCGGTCGCCGTCGACGGCAAGGTCGCCGGCGTCGTCTATCTGTCGCGGACGCCGAACAACATCGTCAAGCATCTTTATGGCGAGCGCGGCAAGGTGGTGCTGGCGGCGATCGCCATCCTCGGCGGCACGCTGCTCATCGGCCTGATCTTCCTGCGCACCGTCAGCCGGCCGATCTACGCGCTGATGGAGCGGACAAAGCGGATCGCCGCCGGTGATCGAGCAGCGATCAGGCCGCTCGACCATCATGGCACGCGCGAGATGGCAGCGCTGTCCGACGCTTTCCTCGAGATGGCCGAAAAGCTGCATGCGCGCTCCGACAGCATCCAGACCTTCGCCACCCATGTCTCGCACGAGCTCAAATCGCCGCTGACGGCGATCCAGGGGGCGGCCGAACTGCTGCGCGATTCAGGTAGCGCAATGGACGAGGCCGAGCGGCGGCGGTTTTCAGACAATATCGTCACCGATGCCGGGCGGCTCAATCTGCTGGTGCGTCGTCTGCTCGACCTGGCGCGCGCCGAAAATCTTGCGCCCAGCGGCGAAAGCACGTCGCTCAGTGCGGCCCTGGCGCTGTTGCCGACCGGGGACAGGCTGGCGCTTCGGGTCGAGGCGGGCGGCGAGACCGGCCTGCGCATCTCGGCCGAGAACGCAGCGATCGTGCTCGCCAATCTCATCGACAATTCGGCAAGGCATGGCGCGACGCTGGTTTCGATCACGGCGGCGAGCGCAGGCGGCAAGGCGACGATCCAGGTGAGCGACGACGGCGCCGGCATTTCGCCGAGCAACCGCGCGCGTATTTTCGAGCCATTCTTCACCACACGCCGCGATTGCGGCGGCACCGGCATGGGCCTCGGCATCGTTCTGGCCCTGCTGAAAGCGCATGATGGCACGATCCGCCTGGTTGACTCCGAGCGCGGCACGCGCTTCGAGATCATCTTGCCGGCTGTATGAATTGCAGCATGATCGTTTCAGAAAACCGGCTTCGGGATCATGCTTCAGAACTGGAGAAGCGAAAAAGTGCGCTACGACGTCGTCATCATCGGCGGAGCCATCGTCGGCTCCTCGATCGCCTATTATTTGCGCGCGGAAGGGTTTTCGGGCTCGATCGCGCTGGTCGAGCGCGACCCGCAGTTTGCCCATGCGGCGACGACGCTGTCCTGCGCTTCGATCCGCCAGCAGTTTTCGATTCCGCAAAACATCCGGCTGTCGCAGTTCACGCTGAAACTGTTCCGGCGGCTGACGGAAGAGTTCGGGGCCGACGCCGATATCGGTTTTCGCGAAGGCGGCTACCTCATCCTTGCCGGCGAGAACGGGTTGCCGATCCTTGAGGCCAACCACCAGACGCAGTTGGCCGAGGGCGCCGACATCGTGCTTGAGGATGCGGAGGCGCTCGTCCGCCGGTTTGCATGGCTGTCGGCCGAGGGCATCACCGCCGGCGCCTATGGCCGCAGCGGCGAGGGCTGGTTCGACGCGCATGCCATGCTGATGCTGTTCCGCAAGGCGTTGCGCGACAAAAAGATCGATTTCATCACCGCCGACGTGACCGGCATCGAACGGCAGGGCGACCGTGTCACCGGCGTCAGCCTCGACAATGGCGAAAGGCTCGACGCCGGCATCGTCGTCAACGCCGCCGGGCCGAATGCCGGAAAAGTCTCGGCAATGGCCGGACTGGTGCTGCCGGTGGAACCGCGCAAGCGCAATGTCTTCATCTTCGAGGCGCGCGAGAAATATGACGACATGCCGCTGCTGGTCGATCCCTCAGGCATCTATGTCCGGCCGGAAGGCTCGGTCTACATCACCGGCGGGGCCGAACCGGAAGACGGCGACGGCCCCGCCGATCCCAACGATTTCGAGCCCGACTGGCCGCTGTTCGAAGAGGTAATCTGGCCAGTGCTGGCGACCCGCATTCCGGCCTTCGAGGCGATCAAGCCGACGCGCGCCTGGGCCGGCCATTACGATTACAACACGCTCGACCAGAACGCGGTGATCGGCCCGCATCCGCAGGTGCAGAATTTTCTCTTCGCCAATGGTTTTTCCGGCCACGGCCTGCAGCAGGCGCCGGCGGTCGGCAAGGCGCTGGCCGAGCTGATCGTGCATGGCGGCTACCGCACGGTGGACTGCTCGGCGTTTGGGTATGAGCGCGTTGCCGAGGGGCGGGCTTTCAGGGAGTTGAATGTGATCTGAGGCTGGCGGACAGAGGGGGTGCTGTCCCTCGGTCACCAAAGGGTTCCGCACCGCAAGGCCAGCCGTCAGCGCTCGCGGCCAAACCAGAACGCGTCCGCCATCCGCGTCATGCCGATCCGTTCGTAGAAGCCGACGGCGTCGGGCACGGAGATCAGTGACATGGCGACGGATGGCCCGAGCTGCCGCCGCGCTTCGTCGAGCAGGCCCTTGCCGATGCCGAGCCCTTGCGCCGATTTGCAGACGGCGAGCTCGGAAATATAGCACACCCACGAGAAGTCGGTGATGCCTCGGGCGAGGCCAATCAGCGGCTTGCCAGGCGCATCGAGGCGCGCCGTCAACACCAGATCTGCATTGGCAAGCATCGCCTTCAGACGGACGTCGTCATCGATGGGCCGAGTGACGCCGAGGCCGGATTCCACCAGCACGCGGCGGAACTCGGCTGCGTCGAGGTTCGGTTCGCTGGCGTAGAGTACTTTGGGACGTGTTGTCATGCCGGCCAAGGTGCACCATAGGGCGGCAACTTTGAAGCGGTCCGTGCTCTAGGACCAAAGCTTGCGAAAACAGCCGCCTTTTATTTGCCTGCAGCTTTGTGTAAACCGGGCGCCAATACATCCCCGCAGCGAAAAGAAGACGGGCAAGACCTATGGAAAAATTCACCAAGTTCACCGGCGTTGCCGCGCCGATGCCGATCGTCAATGTCGACACCGACATGATCATTCCCAAGGATTATCTCAAGACGATCAAGCGCACCGGGCTCGGCAGCGGACTGTTTGCCGAAATGCGCTACACGGACGACGGCTCGGAAAACCCCGACTTCGTGCTCAACAAGCCGGCCTACCGCAAGGCGCAGATCTTGGTCGCCGGCGACAATTTCGGCTGCGGCTCGTCGCGCGAGCATGCGCCGTGGGCGCTGCTCGACTTCGGCATACGCTGCGTCATCTCGACCTCGTTCGCCGACATTTTCTACAACAACTGCTTCAAGAACGGCATCCTGCCGATCACCGTCAGCCCGGAGGATCTGGACAAGCTGATGGACGACGCCTCGCGCGGCTCCAACGCAACGCTGTCGATCGACCTCGAAGCCAAGGAAATCCGCGGACCGGACGGCGGCGTGGTCAAGTTCGACCTCGACGACTTCAAGCGGCACTGCCTCTTAAACGGGCTCGATGATATCGGCCTGACCATGGAGAAGGCCGACGCCATCGCCTCGTTCGAGAAGAAGAACGCCGAGCTGCGGCCCTGGGCCTGAACGGTAGGATGACCCCGGCCGCGACAGGCCGGGTTCGTGGCGGCTGAACGGAGGGACAGGCATGACACGTTCGCTGCTTGCCGGCGCCTGGGCGCTGGCGTGGATTCTGATGCCGGTGGCTGGCGCGCATGCACAGACCGACACGGTGCTCGTGCCGGCTGACGATGCGTCCGGCGGGGCCGCCGACCTGGGCGCGTCGAGCAATGCGGCCCTGGCCGAGGATGACGGCCAAGCACCGGTCCCGTTCGAGAATGGGCAGCTGACCATCACCCAGCAGGAAGACTATGGCGAGAGGGTGCTGGCCTATGACGGCAAGCAGCTGGCGCGCAATTACGATGTCTTCTTCGACAGGATTGTCGAGGTCGGCGGCGTCACGGTGGCGCTGGTCGATGTCGGCGACGGCGGCAATCAATGCGGTCCGGCCAAGGTGATCGTGTGGAAGCCGGAAGGCGGCACGATCCAGACGACCACCGTCGAGCAGGACGAATGCGGCGCACCGCCGGCCGCGCTATCCGACGGCGCCATCTATTTCGTGCCCAATCTCTTGCCGGGCGAATCGAAGCCGGCGCTGCAATGGTCGCCGACCGGCGGGTTGTCGACCTCGGGCAACCTCGCCTACATGCCGGAGCCGGGTACAGGCTGGAAAGATGTCGACCCGGAGAAATACGACAGAATCGTCGATGCCTTCCATAACGAGGCCGTCTACAGGCAAGCCGCGTCGCTGCTCGGCAAGGAGATGCCCGACATGGCGACCAGCCTGCTGGTCGGCGGCGGCACCGAGAAAACCACCTCGGGCGTCTTCCACGCCAGCGGCTGCATCCCGCATGATTGCGGCGGCGACGACGGCTTCATGGCGATCGATCCGGCCAACCACAAGCTCTATTTCGCCCGCCGCGGCGACAAGCCCGAGCCGGATGCGTGGCCGGCGGTGAACACGTGGCCGGCCGAGGTCAGGGAAGCGATGGACAAGGCGCTCGGTTCGCCGAATTAGCTTCTCTGCTTCATGCCTTCGTTCCCAAGGCGGGGCCGAGCGGCGGCAGTCGTACTCAGACCATCGACAAAAAAGCCCGGCGCATGGCCGGGCTTTCCGTCGAATAGAGACTTGTATCACTCGCCATCGATCGCCGTGGCGATGCGGGCGATGGCCTGTTGATAGTTGCTCGCGTCATTCCAGCCGGCAATTGCACCGAGATTCGCCTGTGCGCTGGCACCCGCCTGCCAACCATGAGCCTTGAGGAAGTTGGCGGTGGAAGCCAACGCAGTGGCCTTGTCGCGCAGATTTCCGCTGCCGACCCCGTATTTCAAGACATTTCCGGGCAGGAACTGTGTATGGCCAATCTCGCCATGCATGGCGCCGACCGACGAGGCGCTCAACGCGCCGCGATCAACCAGTTTCAGGGCTGCAACAGCATGCGGGTAGAAGAACTCCGGGCGGCGGCAATCATAGGCGAGCGTTACAATGGCAGAGACCGTATTCTGCTTGCCCAAGAAGGAACCGAAGCCGGTCTCCATCCCCCAGATGGCGAGCAACACACCCGGCGTCACGCCGTAGGTCCGTTCGATCTTGTCGAACAGCGCCGCGTTCGACTTCTTCAGTGAACGGCCCTTGGATATGATCGTGGACGCGCCACGGCGCTTCATGAAAGCATCCACCGAGCCACCGAAAGCCTTGTGGATAGCGCGGTCGGCGGCGATCGTCCTTTTTGCGTAGGTCGCACTAGCCAGAGCGGCCAGACCCTTCGAGCCTACACCGCTGGCCCTTGCTTCCTGCGCGAACTCCGCCTTCCACGCTTCGAAGCCCGCGCCCGTTTTGCCGCATTGGGCGGCCTGTGCCGCTGTTGCCGCCGCAAGCATCATCGATGCCGCCGCCGCTAAAATCTTTGCCTTGGCAAAAAATGCCATGTTGCTCTCCTGGTTGCCTGGATCTTGTCCCAAATACGAATTTGCCAGCGAAACGCCCGCTTGTCACCGTTGGAGCGATTTGCGCCCACTTGGACGCAGTACGCTCCAACACTTTACAATCTGCGCATCGTGCTTTCCGAAAATCGGCACCGATTTTCGAGCCGATGCGCTAAGAACTCGTTTACGCATCCTCGCCGCAGCGCGGGCGAATGCCGGACAACTTGCTTACGATCAAGTAATTATTGTGGCGGGGGGCTAGAATATTCATGGAAGACGTTGACGTCGTGGTCATCGGCGCCGGTTCGGCGGGACTTTCCGCCGCCAGGACCCTGCGTGCGGCCGGCCTTTCCTTCAAGCTGGTCGAAGTGATGAACCGTATCGGCGGCCGCGCCTGGACCAGCGACCAGCATTTCGGTGTTCCTTTCGACATCGGCTGCGCCTGGCTGCACGCGGCCGACCGCAATCCCTACTTTCCCGAGGCGCAAGCCGCTCGCTGGACGCTCCATCATCACGACATGAATGTCGATCATCTCTACTATCGCAACCGAAAGGCGAGCGAGGACGAAGAGGCCGCGATGAAGGCGGCCGATATCAGGCTGTTCGAGCTGCTGGCGGCGCATGAGGTCAAGGTTGGTGACGACGACCGTCTTTCGGCCCTGCTCGCTAAAGGCCATGCGCCGCGCGCCGCCGCCACCTTTGCCGGGCCGATGGACTTCGGCGCCGACGAGGACGAGATATCGATCCGCGACTTTCGGGCTGCCGCCGATCTCGATCCGAACTATTTCACCAAGGAGGGGTTCGGCGCGCTGGTCGCCCGTTTCGGCGCCGACGTGCCGGTCGAGCTGTCGACGCCGGTGCGGAAAATCCTCTGGGACGTGCCCGGCGTCGCCTGCGTCACCGATCGCGGCATCATCCGCGCCAAGGCGGTCATCGTCACCGCCTCGCCGGCGGTGCTCGCCTTCGAGGAGATCGAATTCGCGCCGGCGCTGCCAGACAGGCATGTCGCTGCCTTCTTCGACCTGCCGATGGGCATGCTGACCAAGCTGCCAGTTGAGATCAGGGGCACAAGGCTCGGGCTGGCGCCGTTCGACGACCTGCTGATCGAGCGGCTGGCCAGGCACGACATCTACTTCCTTTGCTTTCCCTTCGACCTCGACCTGATGGTCGGCTTCGTCGGCGGCGATTTCGCTTGGGAGATGTCGGCGGCGGGCGAGGCGGCAGGCGTCGACTTCGTCGTCGATCGGCTGTGCGCCATCTTCGGCGGCGACGTCAGAAAACATGTCGGGCGCGCCATGATGACCAATTGGGGCGGCGAGCGGTTCGTGCGCGGCGCCTATGCGGCGGCCCGACCCGGCCGTTCGCAGGCGCGCGCCACGCTGATGCAGCCGGTGGCGGAAAAAATCTTCTTCGCCGGCGAGCATCTGGCCGGTCCGCTGATGCAGACCTGCGGCGGCGCCAGGCTATCGGGCGAGGCGGTGGCGAGAACGGTCGCCGCCCAGCTTGCGGCAAAATAGCAACAGCAGGAACGCCGGCCGCCGACAGGCGTTTGGGCGATATGCCGCTGCGCACTATATCCGGGCCACATAATTTGAGACCTGGTGATTCGAGATTGGGATGAAGCTCTTCGATTGCCCGCATTGCGGCCACCGCCTCTATTTCGAGAACGCCCAGTGCCTGAACTGCGCCAGCTCCGTGCTCTACGATCCCGGGCATGCGCGCTTCGTGCTGTCTGGCGCCGGCGGCGTTTTCCAGTGCACCAATGCCGACGAGTGCGCCTGCAACTGGATGGCGGAACCTGGCCATGCCTTCTGCGGCGCCTGCGCGCTGAACCAGCTGATCCCGGACCTTTCGGTCGATGGCAACCGCCGTCGCTGGATCCGCGTCGAAGCGGCAAAGAAGCGGGCCATCTATTCGCTGCTCGCCGCCGGACTGCCGGTCGCGCCCAAGCGGAACGCCGGCGACGAGGCCGGCCTCGCCTTCGACTTTCTCGCCGATCCGATCGGCGGTCCGGGTGGCGCGCGCATCCTGACCGGCCATGACAACGGCCTGATCACACTCAATGTCGCCGAGGCGGATTCGGCCGAGCGCGAAAGACGGCGCGTCGAGATGGGCGAGAACTATCGCACTTTGCTCGGCCATTTCCGCCATGAGCTCGGCCACTATTACTGGGACCGCTTGATCCGCGACGACCCGCAACGGCTTGCCGCCTTCCGCACCTTGTTCGGCGACGAGCGCGCCGATTACGAGCAGGCGCTGAAGGCCTACCATGCCAATGGCGCGCCGCCCGACTGGCAGCAGGACCACATTTCCGCCTATGCCACGTCCCATCCCTGGGAGGACTGGGCCGAGACATGGGCACACCATCTGCACATCACCGATACGCTGGAGATGGTGCATGCGCTGAATTTCCCGCTCGGCCGGCTGGAAACCATGGAGGCCAACGACCTGTCGCGGGGCGACACCGGCGGCGAGCTCCAGCCGGCGCCGTCGGAACCTGCCGCCGTTCCCGAACCGTTCGAAAAGATCCTGGCCCGCTGGCTGGTGCTGTCGGAAGCGTCCAACTCGATCAACCGCTGCATGGGCCTGCCGGACCTCTATCCCTTCGTCATCTCGGAGCTGACGGCACAGAAGCTGGCCTTCGTCCATGAACTCCTGACCGGAGTCGTGAAAGAAACCGGAACAAAACGTGAGCCGGCCGAGGCGTTTTAGCCGGAACGCATGAGGTCTTGTTTCGTTTTCGTTCGCGAGGGACCATCAACACGGAGCGAAACCATGAAGCGCATACTGTTTCCTGCTGTCGCCGGAGCGCTTGTCGCCATGTCCGGCACAGCCTTGGCCGATACCGCCGTTTCGGCGGTCGCCGATCTCAACATTCGCGCTGGCCCAGGGCCGCAATACCCGGTGATCGGAGTGCTCGCCGCCGGCCAGTCGGCAACGCTCGATGGCTGCATCCAAAACAGCAAATGGTGCACCATAGCCGAGGCCAATGGCCAAGGCTGGATCTATTCCGACTATGTGACGGCCGATTTCGGCGGCAACGAGGTCGTCCTGACCCGGCGCCCGGCCGACGCAGACATTACCATCGTCGAAGCCCCCGCCGATGTCGACGATCCCGACATCTATACCGGAGCGATCGTCGCTGGCGAGCCGATCGAGCCGATCAGGCGGCCGCCGGCCGAAGTCCGCACCTACATCGAGACCAACCGGGTCGACCCGGTTTATCTCGAGGGCGAGGTGGTTACCGGCGCGACCTTGCCCGATACCGTCGAGTTGCGCGAGATTCCGGACTATGACTACCGCTATGTCTATGTGAACGGTCAGCCGGCACTGGTCGACCCCGGCACCCGACGCATCATGTACGTCGAGCGCTGACGGTGCCGAACAGGGCAATCGCCTCAGACAAATGACGGAATCCATGCTCGTTGGAGACCACCAATTGTCGAGATTGGCGCCGCCCCTCATCGTCCTGCCCGTCCTCCGCAGCAGCTGCGGAGGGTGGACCGGGCACTTCTCCCCGTATCGTGACGGGGAGAAGTGACCTTGCAATGCTGGCGGCTAGCGATTGCGCGGCACGACCCGATCGAATAGATCATGCGACCCGAAGCACCAGCCTGTGAGCCCGCGTGATAGACCCTGCCGCTTTCGAGCGCTATCGGCATACTCCCAACGCCAAGACGACCCTGCCGCGGCTCCTGCTCGGAACGGCGATCGTCGTCCTGTTCTGGGTCGCGACGACCGTCGCCATGCTGTTCGGCGGCGCCTATTTCTTCGTCGTCTGGCAAGCATCGTCCGGCGCCCCGATGGAAGGAGGGGCGATGCAGAATTTCATGGCCTCACCCGCCGGGATCCTCGCCGCGCTCGCCTCCTTCGCCGGAATCTGGCTCGGCCTGTGGGCTGCCATGCGCTGGGTCCATCGCGAGCCCCTGATGGCGCTGATCGGCACCAGCCGCCGCGTTTCGCGCTCGGGATTTTTTAGGGGATTGGCCGCGGTGCTGGTCACATCGCTGCTCTCCGAGATACTGCTCTATCTCTTGCAGCCCGACATTGCGCGCGGTGCGATCGCCCTGTCGTCCTGGCTGCTGTTCCTGATCCCGATCGCCGCGCTGACCCTGCTGCAGACCTCGTCCGAAGAGGTGCTGTTTCGCGGCTATCTCCTCAGGGGCCTGGCCAACCGCTTTCAAAACCCCTTCATCTGGGCGCTGCTGCCAGGACTTCTGTTCACCGCGATGCATTGGAACCCAGGCTCGACGACCGCCATCAACGCCTGCGTGCTCGCCTCGATCGCCGCTTTTGCGCTGCTCCTGACGCTTGTGGTCTATGCCACGGGCAATCTCGGCGCGGCCTTCGGCGCCCACCTCGGCAACAATCTGACCGGCTTCCTGCTGATTTCGCACCAGCAAAGCTACAATTCCTTCGCCCTGTTCAACGCCAAGCCGCTCGAAGGCCCCGGCTGGACGACGCTTGATGCCGTCCTCATCGCGGCGATCGGCATCGTCTGCAGCCTGTTGACCGTTCTGCTGCTGCTGCACCCGCGCTCGCCGCTGAAGGTCGAGCCGGATTTTTCGCACCCCGGCGGCCCAAGCTGATGCGCATCACGCTGGTGGTGCTGCCATAAACCGAATCGGCCCGGTTCAGCGTATTCGGCCCCGCACCTTGACTCCGCGGCCGATTTCCTGTCTACAGCCCGCGAATTCCGCGACGAGTATCCCTCCGAGCAAGCCGACCGGGACGCCGAAGCCTGTTTGAGGCGACGTGCTGTAAATCGATCCTGGAGGCCAACATCCGGCAGCGCTGTGCGCCCCCGGGTGCTTTTTGGCTTTGGGCTTTTGCCTGGACAGCTTGAGTTGGATACTGGGCGCGAACGCATTACCTCTCGGGCATCATCCGGGTGCCAGGGAAAAGGAAGAAGAATGTTTGAATCGCTACAGGAACGTCTTGGTTCGATCCTGAACGGCCTCACCGGCCGCGGCGCCCTGTCCGAGGCCGATGTCTCGGCGGCGCTGCGCGAGGTGCGCCGTGCGCTGCTTGAGGCCGACGTTGCGCTGGAAGTGGTGCGTTCCTTCACCGACAAGGTGCGCGAGAAGGCCGTCGGCGCCGCCGTGCTGAAGTCGATCAAGCCCGGGCAGATGGTCGTCAAGATCGTCCACGACGAGCTGGTCGGGATGCTGGGCGCCGAGGGGGTCGCCATCGACCTCAATGCACCGGCTCCGGTCGTCATCATGATGGTCGGCCTGCAGGGTTCCGGCAAGACCACGACATCGGCCAAGATCGCCAAGCGTCTTACCGAGCGTCAGAACAAGAAGGTCCTGATGGCCTCGCTCGACACGCGGCGTCCCGCCGCGCAGGAGCAGCTCCGTCAGCTCGGCGAGCAGGTCAAGGTCGCCACGCTGCCGATCGTCGAGGGCCAGACGCCGGTCGACATCGCCCGCCGCGCCGTGCAGGCGGCAAAGCTCGGCGGCCATGACGTCGTCATCCTCGACACCGCCGGCCGCACCCATATAGACGAGCCGCTGATGGTCGAGATGGCCGACATCAAGAAGGTCTCGTCGCCGCACGAAATCCTTTTGGTCGCCGATTCGCTGACCGGCCAAGATGCCGTCAATCTGGCAAAAAGCTTCGATGAGCGCGTCGGCATCACCGGCCTGGCGCTGACCCGTATGGATGGCGACGGCCGTGGTGGTGCGGCACTTTCCATGCGCGCCGTCACCGGCAAGCCGATCAAGCTGATCGGCACCGGCGAGAAAATGGACGGGCTGGAGGAATTCCATCCCAAGCGCATCGCCGACCGCATTCTCGGCATGGGCGACATCATCAGCCTCGTCGAAAAGGCTGCCGAAAACATCGACGCCGAGCAGGCGGCGGCGATGGCCAAGAAGATGCAGTCGGGCAAGTTCGACCTGAACGATCTTGCCGGCCAGCTTCAGCAGATGTCGAAGATGGGCGGCATGGGCGGCATCATGGGCATGATGCCGGGCATGGGCAAGATGAAGGATCAGATGGCTGCCGCCGGTCTCGACGACAAGATGTTCGGCCGCCAGCTCGCCATCATCTCGTCCATGACCAAGGCCGAGCGCGCCAACCCCGATATTCTGAAGCACTCGCGCAAGAAGCGCATCGCCGCAGGCTCCGGCACCGATGCGGCCGAGATCAACAAGCTCCTGAAGATGCACCGCGGCATGGCCGACATGATGAAAGCGATGGGCGGCAAGGGCAAAGGCGGTGGCCTGATGCGTGGCATGATGGGCGGTCTGGCCCAGAAGATGGGACTCGGCGGCATGATGCCAGGGGGCATGGGTGGCCTGGGCGGCACGATGGGCGGCGGCATGCCGGACCTGTCCAAGATGGACCCCAAGCAGCTCGAAGCCTTGCAGAAGCAAGCACAGGCAGCCGGTCTCGGCGGCATGAAGGGTCTTCCCGGTGGCCTCCCAGGTGGCGGTGGTCTGCCTGGGCTGCCCGGCGGCATGAAGCTTCCTGGTTTGCCAGGATCCGGCGGCGGTCTGCCAATGCTCGGCAAGAACGCCCCTGGCAAGAAGAAGTGAGGGCGCGATGAACGAAGAGAAGGACATGGCCGACGCACGCGCGGCGCTGGTCGACTACCGCGCCTCGATCGACAACATCGACGCAGCGCTCATCCACATGCTGGCCGAGCGTTTCCGCTGCACCAAGGCGGTCGGCGAACTGAAGGCATCGCATGGCCTGCCGCCGGCCGATCCGGCGCGCGAGCAGCAGCAGATCGCCCGCCTTCGCCAACTGGCGAAGGACGCCCATCTCGACCCGGATTTCGCGGAGAAATTCCTGAACTTCGTCGTCCGCGAAGTGATCCGCCATCACGAGCATATCGCCGCATCCAACGGCGGAACGAAAACCGGCTGAGGACCAGCCGTAAACCCGAAATCAGCGTTTTAGGAGAAAAGAAATGCCATTGAAAATCCGACTGGCCCGTGCGGGCTCGAAAAAGCGTCCCTATTACCACGTCGTCGTCGCCGACGCCCGTTCGCCGCGCGACGGCCGTTTCATCGAGTCGCTCGGCTCGTGGAACCCGCTGCTGCCCAAGGACGGCGAGCGGGTCAAGGTCGACGCCGACCGCGTCAAGCATTGGCTCTCGCACGGCGCTCAGCCGACCGACCGCGTGCTGCGCTTCCTCGACGAGGCCGGCATCGCCAAGCGCGAGGCCCGCTCCAATCCCAAGAAGGCCGAGCCCGGCAAGAAGGCGCAGGAACGCGCCGCACTTCTGAAGAAGGCGCAGGACGATGCAGCCGCCGCTGTTGCCGCTGCGGCAGCCGCGCCGGCCGAGGCGGAAGCCGCGACCGCCGAATAATCCGCTTTTTATCGCTTACGGAACGGCGGGCGCTTTGCCCGCCGTTTCATTTCGTCGGAGCTATGACGCGGCCCGATCAATAGCCTGCCGGGCAGCGGGCGATGTAGACGCGTCCATAGCGATCGCGATAGCGGCACCGGCCGGGTTCGGTCGCACGACCGATCAGTGCGCCGGCGACGGCGCCGACAGCACCACCAACAACAGCTCCCTCCACCGGGTCATTTGCAACGGCAGCGCCGACAGCAGCGCCTCCCAGGCCACCGACCGCGGCGCCCTGTTCTGTCCGGGAACAGGCTGCGAGCGTGGTTGCCAATATGATCATGACCACCAATTTCTTCATCGTCGCTCCTCCCAAATGGGGTTTTCCGTCCTCGCCCCACATGGTCTAACTCGCAACCGGGCGATTTGATCCACGGACAAGGAAGAAGGGTGGCGGCGCCCTCTCTGGCGGCGCGACCGCCATCGAACGGCTTTTGATGTCGCCGCTACCGGCTGAACGGGATCAGCGAGCGCACCCCGGGATTGCGCAGGAAAAGGCCGCCCCACAGAATGAGGCCGAGATAGACGCCGAACAATGTGTGCGAGAACAGCGGGCTGCCAAGACGCGCGTGGGTCGCGATGGCGCCGCCGAGATAGGCGGTGAGCAGGACGGCGCCGAGCACCGAGGTGCGCGGCACCGCATAGAGCGCGGTCGAGACCAGCCCGACGATGCCGAGCATGCGCGAGACATCGGGATCGGCCGGCCAGCCGAGTTGCACCATGGTCTGGGTGACGACATCGAGCGGCGGCAGCTTGATGACGCCGTCGAAGGTCATGAACAGCACGATGAGGGCGCTGAGCCCGCGGCCGGTCCACAGCGCGCTCGGCGTGACGGATGCTGTTTGAGACATAGTCATTGGTCCTCCGGTTGTTTCGAGCCCTCTTGGCGAGGGTCGAACCAAGGACGCGGCGTGAGGCGGCGATCCGACACGCTTATGATTTTTCCAGCGCACGGTGCTTCGGTGAGCGCGGGAACAAACCCTAGGAAAAATAGTATTTTTTGGCGGAGATCATTTTTGGCGGCGCTTCGCCGAGCGCCTCGAACACCGAGATTTCACAGACGCGGCACAGACCGTCGAGGGCGAGATCGTTGGCCTCGGTGCCGAACGGGTCCTCGAGTTCCTCCGAAAGCGCGTCGAGGCCGAAAAAGGTGTAAGCGATCAGCGCCGTGAACAGCGGCGTCGCCCAACCGGCAGTCGAGGCCAGCCCAAACGGAAGCAGCAGGCAGAAGATATAGGCGGTGCGCTGCAACAGCAGCGTGTAGGCAAACGGAAGCGGTGTTCCCATGATGCGCTCGCAGCCGGCCTGCGCTGCGGCGATTTGCGACAGGCGCTCGTCGAGAATGCGGTAGCCCATGACATCGATTGCGCCGGCCCTGTACAACGCGGCGGCTCGCTCGCCCATCCGCCGCAGCATGGCGTCCGGCGGGTTGGCCAGCTTGGCAGCACTTTCGGCCGCTTCATCGATGAACGCGCGTGCTTCGGTCGTGGCATCGACCCGCCGAAGCAGGCCGCGCAGGAAGTGACAGAAGGCGATCGCCTCCATCAGCAGCCCGCGCAGTTCGACCCGATCCTCGATCAACCCGGTGCTGGCGCGCGCCAGATTGCGAATGTCGAACACAAGCTGGCCCCACAGCTTGCGCGCCTCCCACCAGCGGTCATAGGCGGCATTGTTACGGAAGCCGAGATAGATCGACAGCGCCACACCGAGCAAGGCGAGCGGCGCGGGCCCGGCATTGCCGAGGTCAAGCTGCAGGGCCCTGACCGCCAGCACCACCAGTGCGCCATAAATGCCGAAGCCAAAGATCTGCGGCAGGATGCGCGGCACCACCGAGCCGCGCATGATGAAGAACAGATGCAAAAATCCCGGGTGCGGGCGAACGATCATCGAAACCCCTTTCACGGACCGGCAATGATCCTGGTCGGTTCCATTGTGCGACGCAATACACGCACAAGCCCAGCCGCCAGCGACATGGCGATGTCGTCTTGCCGGTTTGAGGGCAGAGCAGGGCCAGGTGATGCCGGCCCGACGCGACCTAACTGAGGCGCCGGTGCCGCCCCTCATCCGCCTGCCGGCATCCCGGCCCTTCGCTATCGCTACGGGCGTTCGTCGTTCGGAAAGCCAAGCAATTGGCTTTCCGTCCGCTTCGCGGACCACTTCTCACCCCGTGAACGGGGAGAAGGGAGCTAACCGGCCGAAGGCCGAGCCCGCGACTGCGGGCCGCCGGTCGTCCGGCGCCCCCGCGGGGGGCCCGCCGCGGCAGCGGCGATACGGCCCGTGAGCGAAAACTACGCCGCCTTCTTCTTCGGTTGGATCAGCCCGCGCTCGATCAGCAATTCGGCGATCTGCACTGCGTTGAGTGCCGCGCCCTTGCGAAGATTGTCGGAGACGATCCACATCGACAGGCCGTTGTCGACGGTCGAATCCTCGCGGATGCGCGAGATGAAGGTCGCGTCCTCGCCGGCCGAGTCCAGCGGCGTGATGTAGCCGCCGTCCTCGCGCTTGTCGAGAACCTGGCAGCCCGGCGCTTCGCGCAGGATCTCACGTGCTTCCTCGGCGGTGATCGGCTTTTCGAACTCGATATTGACCGCTTCCGAATGGCCGATGAACACCGGCACGCGCACGCAGGTCGCCGTCAGCTTGATCTTGGGGTCGAGCATCTTCTTGGTCTCGGCGACCATCTTCCACTCTTCCTTGGTGAAGCCGTCGTCGAAGAAGACGTCGATGTGCGGGATGACGTTGAAGGCGATGCGCTTGGTGAACTTCTTGACGTCGACCTGGTCGGCGACGAACACCGCGCGGGTCTGCGTGAACAGTTCGTCCATGCCTTCCTTGCCGGCGCCGGATACCGATTGATAGGTGGCGACCACGACACGCTTGATGGTGGCGAGGTCATGCAGCGGCTTCAGCGCCACGACCAGCTGCGCCGTCGAGCAGTTCGGGTTGGCGATGATGTTCTTGCGCGTGAACAGCGAAATCGCGTCCGGGTTCACTTCCGGCACGATCAGCGGCACGTCCTGGTCATAGCGGAAGGCCGACGAATTATCGATGACGACGCAGCCCTGCTTGCCGATCTTCGGCGACCATTCCTTCGAAACGTTGCCGCCGGCCGACATGATGCAGATGTCGGTATCGGAAAAATCATATTGGTCGAGCGCCCTGACCTTCAGCGTGCGATCGCCGAACGACACTTCCGTGCCCTGGCTGCGCCGCGAGGCCAGCGCCACCACCTCGCTCACCGGAAAGCCGCGCTCTTCCAGTATGTTGAGCATTTCCCGACCCACATTGCCCGTGGCGCCGACGATTGCAACCTTGAAACTCATCGAAATCTCCTGTCCTCTCCGCTCGGTTTTTTGGAGAAAACCCGCCGGCCGATGCGGGTTTCAACCCCCGGGCCGGACCCGGGAGAGGGTGGTTAGGCCAAGGGAATCAGACCGTTTTAGTGGTCGTTTTACCGGTTTTTTTGGCCAAGAACGTGGTTTTGCTGGAACGAGCAGACGCGCCGAAACGCCCGGCCCAATGGTTCGCATTGCGGCCCGGGAAGTCGAAGGCAAGAAGCGCCATCAAAAGGCCGCGCATCGAAACTACCCCATTCGGTGCCGGCTTTTACGCGGTTTGCGTAAAGAGTCAATCGCGACGCAGCCAGGCGGCTTGCCCTGTACAATGGCGGCGGCGCGAAGTACGAACGATTGGATCGTTTGGCTCGTGGCGCTCCTGGCGCTCGCCGACGGATGACCCATTGCCGGGCATAAAAGAATCCGAATTCCGAAAGAGTGAAATGTCCAATTTCGAAGCACTTGTCCCCGCGCTGGCAAAGGCGCTGGAAAAACGCGGCTATGTCGAGCTGACGCCGGTGCAGAAGGCGGTACTCGAGCTCGGGCAGGCCGATGCGCTGGTTTCCGCCCAGACCGGCTCCGGCAAGACCGTCGCCTTCGGGCTGGCTCTGGCGCCGACCCTTCTCGACGGCGCCGAGCGCTTTTCCCATCCCGCCGCACCGCTGGCGCTGGCCGTGGCACCGACGCGGGAGCTCGCTTTGCAGGTGACGCGCGAGCTCGAATGGCTCTACGAACTGACCGGCGCAGCGATAGCGTCCTGCGTCGGCGGCATGGACATGCGCACCGAGCGCCGCACGCTGGAGCGTGGCGCCCATATCGTTGTCGGCACGCCCGGCCGGCTGCGCGACCACATCACCCGCAATTCGCTCGACATGTCCGAGCTGAAGGCAGTGGTGCTCGACGAGGCCGACGAGATGCTCGATCTCGGCTTTCGCGAGGATCTGGAATTCATCCTCGACGCCGCGCCGGCCGAGCGCCGCACCTTGATGTTTTCGGCCACCGTGCCGCGCTCCATCGCCACGCTGGCCAAGGGCTACCAGCGCGATGCGGTGCGCATCTCGGCCGCCGGCGAGGAAAAGCAGCATCTCGACATCGAATACCGGGCGCTGAGCGTAGCCCAGGCCGACCGGGAAAATGCCATCATCAACGTGCTGCGCTATTACGAGGCGAAGAACGCACTGGTGTTCTGCAACACGCGCGCTGCCGTCAATCACCTGACCGCGCGCTTCAACAACCGAAACTTTTCCGTCGTGGCGCTTTCGGGCGAGCTGAGCCAGAACGAGCGCAGCCACGCGCTGCAGGCGATGCGCGACGGCCGTGCCAAAGTCTGCATCGCCACCGACGTGGCGGCGCGCGGCATCGACCTGCCCAACCTCGAACTGGTGATCCACGCCGACCTGCCGACCAATCCGGAGACGCTTCTGCACCGAAGCGGGCGGACGGGACGGGCGGGACGCAAGGGTGTCAGCGCGCTGATCGTGCCCAACAATGCCCGCAGGCGCACCGAACGGCTGCTGCAAAGCGCTGGCCTTGCGGCGACCTGGGCAAGCCCGCCTTCGGCCGACGACGTCCTGCGCCGCGACGACGAGCGCATCCTCGCCGACCCGGTTTTCAGCGAGCCTGTGACGGATGATGAACGCGGCTTCATCAATGCGCTTCTTGAGCAGCACGGCCCCGATCAGGTGGCCGCCGCCTTCGTGCGTCTGTGCCGCTCCAGCCGCTCGGCGCCCGAGGATCTCCTAGACGTCGCTCCGTTCACGCCATCGGGCGACAGGCCCTCTGGCGACAGATTTGCCCGTCGCGACGAGGCGCCAAGCCGCCGCGACGATTTCGGCGACAGCGTCTGGTTCTCGCTGTCGGTGGGACGCAGGCAGAATGCCGAGCCGCGCTGGCTGATCCCGATGCTGTGCCGGACCGGCGGCATCTCCAAGCGCGAGATCGGCGCCATCAAGATGCAGCCGGAGGAAACTTTCGTGCAGATCGCGGCGGATTGGGCCGATCGGTTCCTCCAGGCGATCGGCCCGGACCGCAAGCTGCAGAACAACATCGCGGTGAAGCGGCTGGACGGCACGCCCGACCTGTCGCGGGCCGGCTATCAGGAGCCACGGCCGGACAAGAAGCCGCACCGCGGCAAGCGGACGTTCGACCAGAACGCGCCCAAATTCGAGAAGCGCGCACCGTCAGCCGATCAGCGCCCCGCCGCATTCGAGGCAAAACCCTGGGCCGGGAAGGCAGGCAAGCCGAAATTCGACAAGGCCGGACCCGCCAAGAGCAAGAAAGCGAAGAAGCGGCCGGCTTAGCGATTTGCTGGCATCGTTGGCTTATCATGGCCTGCAAGGGCTGGCCCTCGCCAAGGCAATCGATTCAGGTCTGCGCCGCCCCTCATCCGCCTGCCGGCACCTTCTCCCCGTAACGGGGAGAAGCCCGCTGGCCGCAGCCTCGGCGTTCTTTCCGCGATGCCCGCGATTGGCGAAACCGGCGATGACAGCGTCCTTCTCCCCGTCACTATACGGGGAGTGCCCGGCAGGGCGATGAGGGGCGGCGCAGACTTCGACGATTGGTCGTCTCCAACACGAGTGGCGCCCTATCTTTTGTCTGGAGCGATGCTCCCGCGCACGCACCCCTTGCGGTCTGCCGCAACTTTGAACAGTCTGGCCAGCGGGACGAGGGGCAGGACATGCGCGGCGAAGTGCTTCACTATGACGAGGACCAGGGTTTTGGCTTCATCACCGGAGCCGACGGCAACCGCTACACGTTTTCGCGCGAGGATCTGCGCCGTGAGGCGACGATAGGCAGGGGCACAGCCATCGAGTTCCAGCCGGCCGGCGGACGGGCACGCGAGGTTTTTTCGATCCGTGCCCAGGCTGCCAGTCCGCCTGCCGCAACCGCTCAAACCGGCAATGCGCCCGGGGCGCCGCAACAGTTCGGCCGTTTCGCTGACAATGCTCCCGCCACCGACCTTTGGAGCTACTTCCGGCGGGGCCTGACTGAAAATTACTTCAATTTCTCCGGCCGTGCCCGCCGCAAGGAATATTGGGGCTATTGCCTGTTCTGGACGATCGCGCTGATCTTGGTCGTCGGCGTCGGCCTCTTCATCGACGACGTCATGGGCCATCTTGACGATTTGCCGGCAGTGACGGTCGGTCTTTGCGGCGCGTTTGTGCTGGCGACAATCCCGCCTTGGATCGGACTGAACGTGCGTCGCCTGCACGACATCGGCCTGACCGGCTGGCTTTTTCTGGCGGTGCTCATCCCGACCATCGGCTGGCTGATCATCCTGGTCTTCGCGCTGATCCCGACGCAGGCCCGTGAAAATCAGTGGGGCCCGGTGCCGGCGGGGGTCAGGGCCTAGCTGGTCGACACAGCGATTTTGAGGGGCTGGAAGCCAGGCGGACGTCGATCGCCAGCAGGCTTAGCCCAGGAACCTGGCGATGATCGCGTCGCCCATCTCAGCGGTGCCGACCTCGGTCATGCCAGGGGAAAGAATATCCCTAGTGCGCAAGCCCTGGTCGAGCACGGCGGCGATGGCGCTTTCCAGGCGATCGGCCTCAGCCACCATGCCGAAGGAATAGCGCATGGACACGGCGAAGGAGGCGATCATGGCGATCGGGTTGGCGATGCCCTTGCCCGCGATGTCGGGCGCCGAACCGTGCACCGGCTCGTAGAGCGCCTTGCGCTTTTTAGTCTTGGCATCCGGCGCGCCGAGCGACGCCGAGGGCAGCATGCCGATCGAGCCGGTGAGCATGGCGGCGATGTCGGACAGCATATCGCCGAACAGATTGTCGGTGACGATGACGTCGAATTGTTTCGGCCAGCGCACCAGCTGCATGCCGCCGGCATCGGCCAGCATGTGGTCGAGCTTGACGTCGCCATATCTGGCCTTGTGCGTCTGCGTGACGACCTCGTTCCACAGCACGCCGGATTTCATCACATTGCGCTTTTCCATCGAGGTGACGTGGTTCTTGCGCGTGCGCGCCAATTCGAAGGCAACGCCCGAGATGCGCTCGATCTCGAACGTGTCGTAGACCTGGGTGTCGATGCCGCGCTTCTGGCCGTTGCCGAGATCGATGATCTGCTTCGGCTCGCCGAAATAGACGCCGCCGGTGAGCTCGCGAACGATCAGAATGTCGAGCCCTTCGACCACCTCCTGCTTGAGCGAGGAGGATGCCGCCAGCGCCGGATAGCAGATGGCCGGCCTGAGATTGGCGAACAGCTCCATGTCCTTGCGCAGCCGCAGCAGTCCGGCTTCCGGGCGCACCTCATACGGCACCGCATCCCATTTCGGCCCACCGACGGCGCCGAACAGCACCGCGTCGGCGGCCATCGCCTTGGCCATGTCGGCATCGGAAATCGCCGCGCCATGCGCGTCATAGGCGCAGCCGCCGACCAGCCCCTCATCGGTGACAAAACCGCTGTCGAGCTTGACGTTCATGGCGGCGATCAGCTTCTTCACTTCGGCCATCGCCTCGGGGCCGATGCCGTCGCCAGCGAGCAGAAGAAGATTTTTCGAAGCCATCCGGACCGTCCTAATTGTGGCGCATGAAATCGGAATCGATTTCGCAAAGCATCATGCGCAGAAACAAAATTCTACAGCGTCCTTTGCGCGTCTAAAGGATGCGCGGCGCTGTCGTGAGCCGCGGCCTTGCTAAACGCCAAGAGGCTCACGCGCAAGCGTTTGGTTCAGAGCATGTTTGTCGATGAACGCGCCTCGACAAGGTCGCGCAAGCTCCTGCACCGCCGTCGAACTCAGCGCTTGAGTGCCGTCACTTCGATCTCGATCTTCATTTCCGGCTTGTTGAGCTGACAGACGATCATCGTTGCCGCCGGCCTGATGTCGCCAAACACCTCGCCCAGGAGCGGAAAGACGATGTCGACGAAAGCCGCGTCGGTGATGTAGTAATGCGCCCGCACCACATCGGCAATCTCAAAACCGCCGTCCTGCAACGCCTTGGCAATCGTCGCCAGGCAATTGCGCGTCTGCGCCTCGACCGTCTCCGGCATTGTCATGGTCGCATAGTCGTAGCCGGTCGTTCCGGAAACGAAACACCAGTCGCCCTGTACCACGGCGCGTGAATAACCGGCGGCCTTCTCGAAGGGCGAGCCGGTGGAGATCAGTTTTCGCATGGTTCCCTCGCATTTTCCTTAGGAAGGTTGAGCCGAAGAAGTGCCTTCCCGCCATAGGCCAGGCAGGGCGGATCGACGGGGCAAAAAACCTTTGATGTGAAACGACGGTAGAGACATCGAGCGCAATGCGCGTAGCCAGCGCCTGACCCGTCACTTCCCCTTAATGACCTTCCAAATCTCGGTCGGTTGATTGAGCTGGAGGCTGTTGATGTCGGACGCGGTAATTCGGCCACTGAGCACCGCATCGCGCAGGCGCTGACAGAAGAGGCTTGGCATGCGTTCCTGGGACACACCCATGAAGGCGGAGGTCTCATGTTTGAGCGTAATGCTCCATACAGCGACAGCGGCGATGCAGCGGTTGTACCCAGCCTCGGGATTCTTCTTCGCGGTGTCCTGCCCAGTCTGGCAACCTGCCAGCGCGCCGACCATCGCCGGCAAAATCAAAAACCCCAATCTCATAGCAAATTCCCCTGCCCATTGCGAAAGCAGTTGGACAAGATCGCCGAGAGGTCAAGCGAGAAAGCGTCTGGTCTAGTCTTTTGATGTCGGTATATTAGGGGATACAAATAAGGAACCCGGCTTTCACCGGGTTCTACATGTCCTATTCTGATTAGCTCTTTCGACTGCGCGCCGCCAGCGTCCTCAGCCTCAGCGCGTTGAGGCGGATAAAACCTTCGGCGTCCTTCTGGTCGTAGGCGCCGCGGTCGTCCTCGAAGGTGACCAGCGCGTCGGAATAGAGCGTCTTCTTCGACTTGCGGCCGGTGACGATGACGTTGCCCTTGTAGAGTTTCAGCCGCACCGTGCCTTCGACATCTTCCTGGCTCTTGTCGATCATCGCCTGCAGCATCAGGCGCTCGGGCGCGAACCAGAAGCCGTTGTAGATCAGCTCGGCGTAGCGCGGCATGAACTCGTCCTTGAGGTGGGCGGCGCCACGATCGAGCGTGATCGATTCGATCGCCCGGTGGGCTGATATCAGGATGGTGCCGCCGGGGGTCTCGTAGACGCCGCGCGATTTCATGCCGACGAAACGGTTCTCGACCAGGTCGAGCCGGCCGATGCCGTTGTCGCGGCCGAGATCGTTGAGCGCCGCCAGCATCGTCGCCGGCGACAGTTTTTTGCCGTCGAGCGCGATCGGATCGCCCTTCAGGAATTCGATTTCGATCTCGGTGACCTTGTCCGGCGCGTCCATCGGTGAGATGGTGCGCTGGTGGACGAATTCCGGCGGCTCGCTCCACGGGTCTTCCAGCACTTTGCCTTCGGAGGACGAATGCAGAAGATTGGCGTCGACCGAAAACGGCGCGTCGCCCTTCTTGTCCTTCGGCACCGGGATCTGGTGCTGCTCGGCGAAGTTGATCAGGTCGGTGCGCGACTTGAACGACCAGTCGCGCCATGGCGCGATGACCTTGATGTCGGGATTGAGCGCATAGGCCGAAAGCTCGAAACGGACCTGATCGTTGCCCTTGCCGGTGGCGCCATGCGCAATCGCATCGGCGCCGGTTTCTTTTGCGATCTCGACCAGGTGCTTGGAGATCAGCGGCCGGGCGATCGAGGTGCCGAGCAAATAGGTGCCTTCATAGACGGCGTTGGCGCGGAACATCGGGAAGACGAAGTCGGAGACGAACTCCTCGCGCACGTCGACGATGCGGATATCCTTGATGCCCATCATCTCGGCCTTGCGCCGCGCCGGCTCCAGCTCGCCGCCCTGGCCGAGATCGGCGGTGAAGGTGACCACCTCGGCGCCAAGCTCGGTTTGCAGCCATTTCAGGATGATGGAGGTGTCGAGGCCGCCGGAATAGGCGAGCACGACCTTCTTGACGGCTTTTGCTTTCGACATTTGGCTGTTCCGCGACAGGGTTCTTTGCGGGCGAGGTATCACGGCCTTTCCGGGCTGCGCAAGAGACGAACGGTCCCTCGGTCGCTGCTGGCATACTGGATCAGCCCTTGTGCCGGCCAGTCGCTGGTGCGGAGAAGACGCTTGCGCTATAGGCTGCGCTTTCTTTATCCAGGGGCCCGCAGATGTCCTTCATTCCCGACACCACCACGCTGATCCAGTTCGCCATCGCCACCGTGATCCTGGCGATCACGCCGGGCCCCGACATGACGCTGTTCGTGTCGCGCACGCTGAGCCATGGCCGCGCCACCGGCTTTGCCTCGATGGCCGGCGCGCTGTTCGGCACGCTGATCCACACCACGCTTGTGGTGGTCGGCATCTCGGCGTTGATCGTCGCCTCGCCAGCGGCCTTTTTTGTCCTGAAGATTCTCGGCGCTGCCTATCTCGTCTTCCTGGCCTGGCAAGCGATCACCAAGGGATCGGCCTTTTCACCCGAGAAGAAGAGCGGGCCGGAGATTTCACTGTTCCGTGCGTGGGCGGCAGGGCTCGGCGTCAATCTGCTCAACCCGAAGATCATATTGTTCTTCATGACCTTCCTGCCGCAGTTCGTCTCGGCCCATGATCCGAACGCGCCCGGAAAACTGTTCTTCCTCGGCGCGATGTTCGTCGTTTTGTCGATCCCGGTAACAGCGCCGATGGTCTTTGCGGCAGAAAAATTCTCGGCCGCGATGAAAGCAAGCCCGCGGGTGACGCGCGCCGTCGACTATCTGTTCGCCGGGGTGTTTTCGGCCTTTGCGCTCAAGATCCTGACCGCCCAGGCGAAGTAGACCTTCCGGCTTGGCGCCAGCTTCCGGCCGAGCGCCCGGCGCTCAGCCAGTAGAAAATGCCGCCGACCATGCCGCTGCCGATCACGGCAGCGACGACGCGCGGGTCGGTGATCTCGAAGTTGGCGTCGGCGGTCTGGTGGGCGAAGCCGAGGAAGACCGCCGCGACCACCGCGCCCGCCAGCGCATAGAACAGCCAGTCGCGCCGTCCGAGGATTTCCGAAACGAGAATCGCCACCGCTGCCGGCATAAAGGCGAAATAGGCGACGAACAGCGCAACGAAGGGGATTGAAAAAAACAGCGAGGCCGTCGCCGCCGGCTGCACATGCTCCGGCGTATAGCCCAGCGACGCCAGGAACATGGCGTTGAGGAAAGCGCTGGCCGCCAGCGCGGCAACGCCATAACCGATCAGGATGATGGCGAAGCGGATGAAGTAGGCGACAAGGCGGGTCACGCCTCGCCGTGCCCCGCGATCATCATTGCTTCCAGCGCGAGCCGATCGACCTTGCGCATGCGCTCGGACTCCGACTTGAGCTGGCCGCAGGCGGCTAGGATATCGCGGCCGCGCGGCGTGCGGATCGGCGAGGCATAGCCGGCATTGTTGATGTAGTCGGCGAATTTCTCGATCGTCTCCCAGTCCGAGCACTGGTAGTTGGTGCCCGGCCACGGGTTGAACGGGATCAGATTGATCTTGGCCGGAATGCCCTTGAGCAGCTTGATCAGCCCCTTGGCGTCCTCGATCGAATCGTTGACGTCCTTCAGCATCACATATTCGAAGGTGATGCGGCGGGCGTTCGACAGGCCGGGATAGGCGCGGCAGGCGGCGATCAGCTCTTTCAGCGGATATTTCTTGTTGATCGGCACCAAAAGGTCGCGCAGATCGTCATTGGTGGCGTGCAGCGAGATCGCCAGCATGACACCGATCTCCTCGCCGGTGCGGAAGATCTCCGGCACGACGCCGGAAGTCGACAGCGTGATGCGTCTCTTCGACAGGGAAAGCCCGTCGCCGTCGGACGCGATCAGCAGCGCCTTCTTCACCGCCTCGAAATTGTAGAGCGGCTCGCCCATGCCCATCATGACGATGTTGGACACTTTCCGGCCCTCGGCCGGAACGACGGCGCCATCGGGCGTGTCGCGGTCGGGGAAATCGCCGAGCCGGTCGCGGGCGGTCAGAAGCTGGGCGAGGATTTCCTCCGCGGTCAGGTTGCGCACCAGCTTCTGCGTGCCGGTGTGGCAAAAGGAGCAGGTCAGCGTGCAACCGACCTGTGAGGAGATGCAGAGCGTGCCGCGGCCTTCTTCGGGAATGTAGACGGTCTCGATCTCGACCGGCCGGCCGGCGCCGCGCGGCGGAAAGCGAAACAGCCATTTGCGCGTGCCGTCGGAGGAAATCTGCTCCTCGACGATCTCGGGCCTGGCGACGGTAAAATGCTTGTCGAGCTCGGCGCGCAGATCCTTGGAGATGTTGAACATACCGGCAAAGTCGGAGACGCCGCGCACATACATCCAGTGCCAGAGCTGCTGGGCGCGCATCCTGGCCTGGCGCTCCGGCACGATGCCTGATGCAACGAGCGCAGCGCCAAGCTCGGCCCGGGTCAGGCCGATCAGCGACGGTTTTTCCGCCGGCGTGGCGCGCGCGCGCAACGCATCACGGGCGCCCTCAGTGGCAAGGTCGAATGAAAGGGTCATTGTTGCGCCAATATAAGCGATTTACGGCCGATTACAGCATCGTGCCCGAAATGAAGCGCGGCGCATAGCACAGCTTGACGGCGGAGTCATGCAGGGGCGATCTTTACCTTCTTCCCACAAGAGGGGAAGGGAGAGCCGCGCCCGGCCCGGCCCGGCCGCTCATTCAAACCCGGCTTTGGCTATTTGCACCTGGCGATGGACGACAGCGCCGCCGAAATGCCTTTCAGCGAAAAGACATAGGTGGTGGTGTTGCCGCGGCCGGACTTCGCCTGCACCTTCATGTCGCTGCCGGTTTTCATCGCGGCGATCAGCACCGGCTCCTCGGCGGCGTTTTCGACCCAGGCCGACTTGCCGCGGGTGAACATCGAAAAGCTCTTGCCGTCGATGGTGACGGTGGCCTTGGAGTTTTCCTGGAAATTGTAGCCGGCGATGAATTGCGGCTCGTAGGACACTTGCTGTCCAGGCCGCTGGCTGACGAAGAAGAACATGTCGCCATGGTCAAGCGTCGGCGGCTGCTTGTCGGTCGGCACGGTCAACACATAGCAAACCTTGCCGCCCGACGCCTGGTAACTGTAGGTGCCCCAGGCATTGTGCTGGCCGATCTTGGTCGCCGACTGCGCCAGAGCCGGCGCTGTCATGGCCACCAGTGCCAGGCTCGAAATTGTAGCAATCAATCCGCGCATCGCTTTTCCCATATATGGTGCGGAGGCAGGCCGGCTCGGCGTCCTGCCCGTCGCTTCATTTTGATTTAATCTGGGTTACCAAACGGTGAAGTTCCCTCAGGAAAAGGACATCCACCCCAGGAAACCGCCGCCATCCTTGCGCCCGTCGCTCGAAAGCGGCAGTTGCAACGTCCCTTTCGCGACTTGGATGCCACGAAAGCGGCAAGAGTTTGACTTTTCTGCCTTATCGCCGGCTCAGCCGTTGTCGGCAATCGCCTGTTTGGCGGCGAGCCGATGCGCTGATGTGATGTGGGCTTTGACGGTGGTGATCGCGGCGGTCAGCACGGCGATGTCGTCGGTAAAGCCCAGGCCGAGGACGAAGTCGGGGATGACGTCAGCCGGCAGCACGAAATAGCCGAGCGCCGCCACCAGGATGCCCTTGGCGCGCAGCGGCGTGTTCTTGTCCATGGCGCAGTAATAGGCGGCGACCAGTTCCTCCATGAACGGGATCTGCCGGGCAGCCCGCTTGGCCGTGCGCCAGAATTTCTCGCGCACTTCGCTCTCGTCGCCCGGCTTGCCGCCAAAGCCGAAGAAATCAAAACCTGATTTTTGCGCCATCAGTCTCTCCTAACGAGGCTGCGCATGGCGTTCCACGCGCGCCTGCCAGCGGAAAATGTGGTGAAAGCTCCAGCCCACTACAAGAGCTCGGCCGCTCCCCGGCCTGAAAATCGGGGCTACGGCGTCGACAGATCTCCAACGACCTGACCGAAATAGCGGTCCATCGTCCTGGCCAGTTCGAAGTCGAGCGCGGTCAGGCCGCCGGCATCATGGGTGTTCAGCGTCACGTTCACCGTGTTGTAGACGTTCGACCAGTCGGGGTGATGGTCGATCTTCTCCGCCGCCAGGGCGACGCGGGTCATGAAGGCGAAGGCTTCGGAAAAATCGCTGAAGGTGAAGCTGCGCGCGATCGAGCCGCCATCCTCGGCCAGCGACCAGCCGTCGAGCCCGGCCAGCGCCTCGGCGACCGCCTCCCTGCCCAGTTTCTCTCTCGCCATGGTCGCTTCCCGTGCTATCTGGATTTGCAGTCTTCAGCATAGTGCCGGATCGATGAGCGCCAAGCCGATAAAATCCATTCTCTTTGTCTGTCTCGGCAATATCTGCCGCTCGCCACTGGCGGAGGGCGTGTTGCGCGCCGTCCTGGCAGAGCGCGGCCTCGACCGGGATATCCTGCTCGATTCGGCCGGGACCAGCGACTGGGAAGCCGGTTCGGCACCCGACCCGCGCTCGATCTCGATCGCCAAGCGGCACGGCGTCGATATTTCCGGACAAACGGCGCGCAAGCTGGCGCCGGACGATTTTTCGCGTTTCGACCTCATTCTCGCCATGGACCGATCGAATCTCCGGGATCTTAAAGCGCTGGTGCCTGCCGCCATGCGCGACCGTGTCCATCTGTTCCTCGAGTTCGCCGAGGGAAAGGTGGTCGACGTGCCGGACCCCTATCATCAGGGGCCGGAGGCGTTTGCCTCGGTCTACCGCATGATCCGCGAAGCGTCGGAGGCGCTGGCGACGCGGCTCGAGGCACGGCTGTCGGCGCCCGACAGCGGCCAGGCCTCCTCGACGATGTAGGGTCCGCCGCCGACCGAATCGCGCGACGACATCAGGACGAAGCGGCCGACACGGAAGGGCAGCGTCGAAAAATTGCCGCGCGCCGAGAGATACTGGGCGACGTCGAGCGGGCTCGAATTGCGCAACCTGGCCAGCGTCACATGCGGCATGAATTTGCGCGGGTCGGCGGGGATGCCGAGGCGCTGGCAGATGCGCTCGATCTCGGCTTGCAGCGCCGCAAGATCGGGCGAGAAGGAGACGCCGGCCCACACCGCGTGCGGTTTTTTCTGGCCGAAGGCGCCGACGCCGGACAGTGTCAGCGCGAAGGATGGGCGGTGGACACGGTCGAGCGCGTTGGCGATCTCGTCGGCGACATGGCCCTCGACATCGCCAATGAAGCGCAGCGTCATATGGTAGTTCTCGACGTCGATCCAACGGGCCCCGGGCAGGCCGCCCCGGAGCAGGGACAGCGAAAGGGCGGCACCACGCGGTATTTCGAGGGCGGTGAAAAGACGCGGCATGGCAAGCCTCCTGTCCTCGAATCGAACTTTGCCCCTAGCGAATCATCGAAAATCGAGCGGGGCAAGCGGTTTGTTGGTTGCACCTGGCCTAAAATCAAATCGTGCGGGGAATGCGTAGCCTCATCGAAATCCGGTCCCTTCAAGAGTTTCCCTTAACCACGGCAATGGCTTTCTCGACATCCGGCAGTATGCGCTCGACCATGCGGTCGATGCCCTTGGCATTCGGGTGCAGGCCGTCCTCAAGTTGCATAGCTGGTTCGCCGGCGACGCCGTCGAGAAAGAATCGATAGAGCGGGACGCCGTATTTTTCCGCCAGTTTCGGGAAGATAGCGTCAAAGCCGTTCTGGTAGTCGGCGCCGAGATTGGGGGCGGCGCGCATGCCGGCCAGAAGCACGGCGATGTTGCGCTGCTTCAGCTTCGCCAGCATGGCGTCGAGATTTTTTTTGGTGATATCGGGAGAAACGCCGCGCAGCATGTCGTTGGCACCGAGTTCGAGAATGACAAGCTGCGTGCCGTCCGGCACCGACCAGTCGAGCCGCGACAGGCCGCCACTCGACGTATCGCCGGATACGCCGGCATTGGCGACGGTCACATCGTGGCCCTTGGCGCGGAGTGCTGCCTCAAGTTTCCGGGTGAAGCCTTCGTCCGGTCCGAGGCCATAGCCTGCCATCAGGCTGTCGCCGAAGCCGACGATCTTGAACGGCTCGGCGCGCGCCGAAGAAATGGCGCCGCAAATTCCGAGGAAAAGGACGAAGGCTGCGGCAAGTCGGTGTTTGAAAGCCATGCGGCAGGGCCCCATATGACCGAGAACATTATACTGGCGGTAGGCGGAATTCTGCCCTCCCTTTCCCATATAGGACGATTTTATTTTGACAGAAGCCGTCATCGCGCTGAAAAACGTATCGCTGACGCTCGGCGAAGGAGCGTCTTCCGTCCATGTCCTGAAAGGCGTCAGCCTCGACGTGGCAAATGGCGAGGCGACCGGCATCGTCGGGCCGTCGGGCTCGGGAAAGTCGACGCTGCTGATGGTTTTGGCCGGTTTGGAAAGGGTCGATTCGGGTACGGTACGAATCGCCGGCGAATTGCTGAACGGCAAGAGCGAAGATCAGATCGCATCGTTTCGTGGGCGAAACATTGGCATCGTCTTCCAGTCCTTCCACCTCATTCCCAATATGACAGCGCTCGAAAATGTCGCAGTGCCGCTGGAACTAGCCGGCCATGCCGATCCGTTCGGGGTGGCGGCGCGGGAGCTCGAGGCGGTGGGCTTGAGCGATCGCGTCACTCACTATCCCGGCGAATTGTCCGGCGGCGAACAGCAGCGTGTGGCGATCGCCCGGGCACTGGCGCCTTCGCCGCGCATCCTGATCGCCGACGAGCCGACCGGCAATCTGGACCAGGCGACGGGACGGCAGGTCGCCGATCTGCTGTTCGCCAAAGCGGCCGAGCGCGGCATGACGCTGGTGCTGGTCACCCACGATCCGGCGCTCGCCGCACGCTGCTCCCGGCAGGTGTCGATGCGGTCGGGCCGGATCGAGGATGCGCAAGAACCGGTTCCAAAGTCTGGCAAGGTGCCGGCCTGATGCCGCTGTCGCGCACGCTGAAGCTCGCCTTCCGCTTCTCGCTGCGCGAGATGCGCGGCGGGCTGTCCGGCTTCCTGATCTTCCTTGCCTGCATTGCGCTTGGCGTCGCGGCGATCGGCGGTGTCAATTCGGTGGCCCGGGCGATTACCGCCGGTGTCGCCAACGAAGGCCAGTCGCTGCTCGGCGGCGATCTTCGTTTTCAGCTCAATCAGCGCGCCGCGACGCAAGCCGAGCAGGTCTTCCTTGACGGGCTGGGCACGGTCTCGCACAGCGCCAACATGCGCTCGATGGCGCGGCTCGAGGACGGCTCCGACCAGGCGCTGGTCGAAGCCAAGGCGGTCGACGGCGCTTATCCGCTCTATGGCGTGCTGCAGACCGAGCCGGTGCTGTCGAAGCAGGAATTGTTCGGCGAACAATCCGGTGTTTTCGGCGCCGCCGCACCCGACCTTTTGTTCGAGCGGCTGAACCTTCGGATCGGCGACCGGCTGAAGCTGGGCAGCGCCACCTTCGAACTGCGCGCCCGGCTCGTCAACGAGCCGGACGCGGTATCCGACGGCTTCGGCTTTGCGCCGCGGCTGATGATCTCGACGGACGGGCTTGCCGCTTCCGGTTTGATCCAGCCCGGCAGCCTGGTCGAGAACGCCTACAAGGTCCGCCTGCCCGGCGGCACCGGCGAGACGCGCATAAAAGCCATTCAGGATCAGGCGGCGGAGGAGTTTCCCGAGTCCGGCTGGTCGATCCGCACGCGCAGCAATGCAGCACCGGCGTTGTCCGCCAATATCGAACGGTTTTCGCAGTTCCTGACGCTGGTCGGGCTGACGGCGCTGGTGGTCGGCGGGGTCGGCGTGGCCAATGCGGTGCGCGCCTATCTCGACGGCAAGCGCGGCGTCATTGCCACCTTCAAGAGCCTGGGAGCTTCGGGCGGTTTCGTCTTTGCCGTCTACCTGGTGCAGATCCTGATGATCGCCGTGCTTGGCATCACGCTCGGCGTCGTGCTTGGCGCGCTGATCCCGTTCGCGGCGAGCGCGGCGCTCCAGTCGATCATTCCGGTGCCGGCGGAAGGCGGATTCTATCCCGGCGCGCTCGGCATGGCGGCGCTGTTCGGGCTGCTGGTGACGCTGGCTTTCGCCTTGCTGCCGCTCGGCCGGGCGCGCGACGTGCCGGCGACGGCGCTGTTTCGTGAAATGGGTTTTGAGGGCCGCGGTTTTCCGCGCCCGCTCTACACGGCGGCGGCGCTCGGCATCGCGCTGCTGCTGGCGGCGCTGGCCATTCTGTTTTCCGGCGACCGCTACATCGCCTCGATCTTCGTCGGCGCCACCGTTTTTGCTTTCTTGGTGCTGCGCCTTGTCGGCGCGCTGGTGCAGTGGGCCGCCAAAAGGAGCCCGCGCGTTGGCTCGACGGTGCTCAGGCTCGCCATCGGCAACATCCATCGGCCGGGCGCCTTGACGCCGTCGGTGGTGCTGTCGCTGGGACTGGGGCTGACGCTTCTGGTGACGCTGGCGCTGATCGACGGCAATCTCAGGCGGCAGATTTCCGGCAGCCTGCCGGAGCGGGCGCCGAACTTCTTCTTCGTCGATATCCAGAGCAGCGATGTCGATGCGTTCTCGGAGCTGGTCGGCACGGAGGCGCCGCAAGGCACGCTGGTCAAGGTGCCGATGCTGCGCGGCCGGGTGATGGCGCTGAACGGCGTCGACGTCGACAAGGTCAAGGTCCCGGCGGAAGGGGCCTGGGTGCTGCGCGGCGATCGCGGGCTGACCTACGAGGCCAGAATTCCTGCGAATGCGACGCTGACCGAAGGCACATGGTGGCCGGACAATTATGCCGGCGAGCCGCTGGTGTCGTTTTCGGCCGAGGAAGGCAAAGAGATCGGACTGAAACTCGGCGATACCGTCACCGTCAACGTGCTCGGCCGCAACGTGACGGCGAAGATCGCCAATTTCCGCCAGGTCGAGTGGGAGACGATGGGCATCAATTTCGTCATGGTGTTCTCGCCCAGCACATTTGCCGGCGCGCCGCACAGCTGGCTGGCGACGCTGACCGAAAAGGGCGCGTCGCCGGCCGACGATGCCCGTCTTCTCAACGCCGTCACGCGTGCCTTTCCCGCGGTGACGACAGTCAGGGTCAAGGACGCGCTCGACATCGTCAACCGGCTGGTGGCGCAACTCGGCACCGCGATCAGGGCCGCGGCCGGCGTGGCGCTGATCGCCTCGGTGCTGGTGCTGGCCGGCGCGTTGGCGGCCGGCAACCGCGCCCGCATCCACGATGCGGTGGTGCTGAAAACGCTTGGCGCGACCAGGAAGACGCTGATCGCGGCCTTTTCGCTGGAATACATGCTGATCGGCCTCGCCACTGCGATCTTCGCGCTGGCGGCAGGCGGCATTGCGGCGTGGTTCGTTGTCGCGCGCGTCATGACACTGCCGTCGCATTTCATGCCCGACGTGGCGGTGGCAACCATCGTCTTTGCCTTGCTGGTCACGGTCGGCATCGGCCTCGCCGGCACCTGGCGGGTGCTGGGCCACAAGGCGGCGCCGGTGCTGCGCAATCTCTGATCTGCAAGGATCGGCAAGCTCAACGCGACCGGGATTTGGTTAAATCTTGTTAATGTTGGGCTTCGGACGGCCGATAAATCCGGATTTTTGCTACTTCACGAAGCATTACGCCCGGTTACGGTCTTGTTCTTGACGCCAATAACCATCATATTTCGCGGCAGGCATGCTGGAGCCCCGCCAGCGGCGCCTCGGTCCAGATCGACCGGACACCGGACGGGGCAGAAGCAATATGAGGATTTCCATGGCTGAACCCGTTCGCAATTATCAGACGCGTGCCGTGCCCGGCGTCGGCGTCGATGCTGCTATCGACCAGGGCCTGCGCGCTTATATGATCAAGGTCTACAATCTGATGGGGCTTGGCCTCCTCATCACCGGCCTCGCCGCGGTCGGAACGATCATGCTGGCCACCACCACCGATCCGGCTTCGGCGGTCGCTACGCTGCCGAACGGCGACATGCTGACATCCTTCGGCTACGCGATCTTCGGCTCGCCGCTGAAATGGCTGGTGATCTTTGCCCCCCTGGCAGCGGTGCTGTTCCTGTCGTTTCGCGTCCAGTCGATGAGCGTTTCGGCCGCGCAGACGACGTTCTGGGTCTATGCCGGCCTCGTCGGCCTGTCGCTGTCGTCGATCTTCCTGGTCTACACCACCGCCAGCATCTCGCAGACCTTCTTCGCCACCGCCGCCGCCTTTGGCGGATTGTCGCTCTACGGCTACACGACCAAGCGCGATCTTTCCGGGCTCGGTTCGTTCCTGATCATGGGCGTGGTCGGTCTGATCATCGCAAGTGTGATCAACATCTTCCTGCAGTCGTCGGCGCTTTCCTTCGCCGTTTCGGCGATCGGCGTGCTGGTCTTCGCAGGGCTGACCGCCTACGACACGCAGAACATCAAGGAGATGTATTTCGAGGGCGACGAGACTGATGTCGCCGGCCGCAAGGCGATCATGGGCGCTCTGAGGCTCTATCTCGACTTCATCAACCTGTTCATGTTCCTGCTGCAGTTCATGGGCGATCGCCGTTAACAACGGCCCTTTGAGTCTGTGGACCAGCGAATTTGGAAAGGGCGGCCCAACGGCCGCCCTTTCTTTCTGTGCCGGCCTTTGCTGTGATAGAAGGCAGATGAACGGCTTGCATAAATTATGAGCAGCATCACGATACGCGGCGCGACACCGGCCGATCTCGACCGGATCACCGACATCTATGCCGATGCGGTGACCCACGGCACGGCGAGCTACGAACTGGAGCCGCCTGATCGTGCCGAGATGGGCGAGCGCTTCGACAGTTTGATAGCGGGCGGCTTTCCCTATCTGGTGGCGGAAAAAGACGGCATCGTGCTCGGCTATGCCTATGCCGGCCCCTTCCGGGCGCGGCCTGCGTACCGGTTCATCGTCGAAGATTCTGTCTATGTCGCGCCCGAGGCCAAGGGCCATGGCATCGGGCTGAAGCTGATGCAAGGGCTGATCGCGGCGGCCGAGGCGGCGGGCTTCCGCCAGATCATCGCAGTGATCGGCGACGGTCGGCCGGACAGTGCCTCGGTCCGGCTGCATGAAAAGCTCGGCTTTCGCCATTCGGGCCGTCTGGAAGGCTCCGGCTACAAGCTCGGACGCTGGCTCGACACGGTGTTCATGCAACTGCCGATCAATGGCGGGTCTCAGGTTCCGCCCGATCCCAACTCACTGCCGGAACGGAGATTCCGGAAGCAAAACCAGTAGTCAGGCCTCGACCAGTTTCAGCGTGCGGTCGAACACGCCAAGCACGCGACCAAGTTCCTGGCCGCGCTTGAGGATGCGGCCGCCGGCGGCAATGACGGCGAAAGCGCCTTGCCGGCGCGCCAGCTTCGGATCCTTGACGATCTGGAACAGCGGCACCTCGCTGGTGCGACGGAAGACGGAAAAGACGGCGCGGTCGGCAAGATGGTCGATGGCGTAGTCGCGCCATTCATTGGCGGCGACCATGCGCCCGTAAAGCCTCAGGATCTGGTCCAATTCACGCCGGTCGAACCGCACCGGCTGGTCGAGGCGTTCACGTCTTGCCTCATGCAGCGGGATCAGTATTGCGGATGCGTCCCCATCCTCCGTCCCACTGCCGTGATCAGTCATGCCTCGATCCCTTCGAATGAATCTTACACTAATCAAAGTTGGCGCTTTCGCCATGGAATTGCAAGCCCGGCTGGGCAAAGGCTGGCGGCGCAACGTTTCCGCGGTGTCCAGTCACGTTTATAAAAACGCCCGTTGAAATTGGTGATGCTTCGCCACAATCCTGCCTTATTTTTACCGCGCTATTGCCCCAATCTCCGACGAATTTACGGGTGTTGCCTGAGACGGTTCGGTCCGGCACTGGCTCGTAAACCCCAAGCCCCCCGCCCACGGGTCTGCGTCGGATCGAACCAACCTCGGTTTCTCTCTTGGAGAAATCGAGTGCGACGATCCCAAAACCTAAATGACCGGCGTCAGAAGCAAGCTGACGTCGGTTTTTTATTTTATTGGCCGAGTGAATGCGCGGCCTTCCCTTCTCCCCTTGTGGGAGAAGGTGTCGCCGAAGGCGACGGATGAGGGGTGTTGCAGCTTGGCAATTTGCTTGAAATCGCCGCTGCCTCATTCCTTCGACGCTGCGCGCCGATCCACCACCTGGGGCGAGTCGTGGGCCTCGCCCGCCCTTCGGGCCCCACAAGGGGAGAAGGAGAGGGCGTTCAGGGCTTGTGGATCAGGGCGGCGCCCAGGATGGGGCCCGGCATGCCGTCCTTGCCCACCGATTGCAGCAGCACGGCGCAGCCGCCTTTCTTGGCAATCACGCTCATCGGCAATTCGTAGCGCTGCGCCTTGCCGTGCCACATGCCGGCGGTCTGGATGCCGGAGACGGCGTTCCAATAGGTCATGCTGCGGCCGGTGTTCTCGCCCTTGCCGATCTTGATCGTCTGCGGCGGGTCGAAATAGACGATGACGACATGGGCATCGCTGGGGCCGCTCCCGGCATCGCCGGCGTCGATGATGACGCGGTCGCTGGTCCGGCTGACGTCGATGGGGACCTGCATGCCTTCGCCGGACGTTTCCATGCGGGCGAGCGCGCCGTCGACTTCCTCGCGGCGGGCGCCGTTGACATGACTGCGGCCATTGATGACGGCCTGCGGCGTATAGACCGAGCGGCTGCCGAAGGCACGCATATATTCATACTGCCGCTCGGTGTTCTCCTTGCGGCTCAGCGTGTCCTTCCAACCGAGATAATCCCAGTAGTCGACGTGATAGGCGAGCGCGACGATGTTCTCCTTGGCGGCAAGCTCGGCGAAAAACGCATCGGCCGGCAGGCAGGAACTGCAGCCCTGGCTGGTGAAGAGCTCGACCACGCCCAAGGGCTGGCCGACCAGGGATTTATCTGTCTGGGAGCGATCGGCCTCGCCGGCAAGCGCATTGGCGGCAAGTCCAGCTCCGGCAAGCACCGAGAGGGCCAGCGCAAACGCCGCAAGCCGCAATGGTCTTCGAGGTGTCATAGCCGTTTCGACTCCCGCCGGTGATGGCCGGCTTTGTTCTGGTTGGCGAAATATGTGGCAGAAGCGGCAGTCAACGGGAAGTCACGTTGCGGTGAAAATTTTACCGCTGCAGCCAACTGCAAGGGCGCTCCAGGACGGGCTACACTTCAGGGTAGATACCGATTCGGGCAACAATCAGCATGTGGCAAACTCTCCTGACTCCGGTCGACCTGTACTGCGAGCGGGTCGGGCCACAGTTCTGGGCCGAACCGATCAACGCACTGACCAATCTGGCTTTTCTTGTCGCCGGGCTGTGGGGTGTCCGGGAGGTGCGCCGGCGTGGCACAGGCATCTTCGCCGAAATGCTGGCCTGGTGGGTGGTGGCGATCGGCATCGGCTCGGCGCTGTTCCACACCTTTGCCAACCATGCCACGGTCTGGGCCGACGTGCTGCCGATCGCCGGGTTCACGCTGGCCTACACGCTGTTCAACCTGCGCCGTTTCCTCGGCATGAAATGGGGCAAGGCGATCGCCATCTTCTTCGCCTTCTATGCCGTCACCGGGTTGTTGACCTGGGCCGTGCCGGACTGGCTGCGCCAGGCATCGAACGGCACGACCGGCTACCTGCCGCCCTTCCTGGCGCTCGCCTTCTTCGGCGCCTGGGCGGCGGCGAGCGGCAACCGCGCCGGCTGGTACAATCTGGCGGGCTCGGCGATCTTCGTCGTGTCGGTCATCTTCAGGACGATCGATCCGCTGGTCTGCGGCAGCTTCCCGCTCGGCACGCATTTCCTGTGGCACATCCTCAACGGGCTGATGCTCGGCGTGCTGCTGGCGGCGGCAGCGCGGTTCGGAGGGCCGAAATTAGGGCAGTATGGCAGTAGGGCAGTAGGGCAGTAGGAGTAGGGAATAGGACGAGGCAGCGGAGGCGACTTTTCCCCTACTGCCTTACTGCCCTACTCCCTTACTCCCCTCTCTATGCGGCTAGATCGCGCAGCACATATTGCAGGATGCCGCCGTTCTTGAAGTAGTCGAGCTCGTCCAGCGTATCGATGCGGCAGATGATCGGAATGTTCTTCACCGTGCCGTCGCCATAAGTGATCTTCGCAATCATCTTCTGACGCGGCTTGATGGCGCTCAGTCCGTCGATTTCGACCAGTTCGTCGCCCTTGAGGTTGAGCGAGGCCCATGAGGTGCCCTCCTCGAAGACGAAGGGGATGACCCCCATGCCGACCAGGTTCGAGCGGTGGATGCGCTCGAAGGACTGAGCGATGACCGCGCGAACACCCAACAGGTTGGTGCCCTTGGCCGCCCAGTCGCGCGACGAGCCGTTGCCGTATTCGACACCGGCGAAGATGACCAGCGGCACGCCTTCCTTCTTGTACTCCATGGCGGCGTCGTAGATCGATTTCTCTTCCTTCGACGGATAGTGGATCGTGTAGCCGCCCTCGCGGCCGTTCTCGCCCAGCATGTGGTTGCGGATGCGGATATTGGCGAAGGTGCCGCGCATCATCACCTCGTGATTGCCGCGCCGTGTGCCGTATTGATTGAAGTCGGAAACGCCGACGCCATGATCGATGAGGTACTTGCCGGCCGGCGAGGCCGCCTTGATTGAGCCGGCCGGTGAGATGTGGTCGGTGGTGATCTTGTCGCCGAACAGGCCGAGCACGCGGGCGGCCTTGATGTCGCCGATCGTGCCGAAGCCCGATGTCATGCCAGCGAAGTAGGGCGGGTTCTGCACATAGGTCGAATTGTTGTCCCAGGAATAGGTCTGGCCTTCCGGCGCCTTGACGTCCTGCCAGTTTTCGTCGCCCTTGAAGACGTCGGCATATTTGCGGGCGAACAGTTCGCGCGTCACGTTCTTCTCGATGAACTCCTGGATCTCGACCGAGCTCGGCCAGATGTCCCTGAGGTAGACCGGGTTGCCGTCGCGGTCCTCGCCGAGCGGTTCGGTGGTCAGGTCCTTGGTCACGGTCCCGGCCAGCGCGTGGGCGACGACCAGCGGCGGCGAAGCGAGGTAGTTCGCCTGCACGTCGGGCGAGACGCGGCCTTCGAAATTGCGGTTGCCGGAAAGCACCGCGGCAGCAATCAAGCCCTTGTCGTTGATGGTCCTGGAGATCGGCGCCGGCAACGGGCCGGAATTGCCGATGCAGGTGGTGCAGCCGAAGCCGACCAGGTTGAAGCCGATCTGGTCGAGTTCCTTCTGCAGGCCGGATTTCTCCAGATATTCGGCGACGACCTGGCTGCCCGGCGCCAGCGATGTCTTGACCCACGGCTTCTGCTTGAGCCCGAGCCGGTTGGCGTTGCGTGCCAGCAACCCGGCGCCGATCAGCACGCTCGGGTTCGAGGTGTTGGTGCAGGAGGTGATGGCGGCAATGACGACGTCGCCATGGCCAAGGTCGTAGTCGGTGCCCTCGACGGCATAGCGCTTGTCGATTTCGACCGCCTTCCTGTATTCGGTTTCCATCGCCTTGACAAAGCCGGCCGGAATGCCTTCGAGCGCGACCCGGCCCTCTGGACGCTTGGGGCCGGCCATCGACGGCACGACACTGCCGAGATCGAGCTCGAGCAGGTCGGTGAAGACCGGATCGGCCGACCCGGTATCGCGCCACATGCCTTGCGCCTTGGCGTATGCCTCGACCAGCGCGATGCGGTTTTCCTCGCGGCCGGACATGGTGAGGTAGCGGATGGTTTCGCCATCGACCGGAAAGAAGCCGCAGGTCGCGCCATATTCGGGCGCCATATTGCCGATGGTGGCGCGGTCGGCCAGCGTCATGTTGGACAGACCCGGACCGAAGAATTCGACGAACTTGCCGACGACGCCCTTCTTGCGCAGCATCTGGGTGACGGTGAGCACGAGATCGGTGGCGGTGACGCCTTCCCTGAGCCTGCCGGTGAGCCGGAAGCCGATGACTTCGGGCAACAGCATGGAGACGGGCTGGCCAAGCATCGCGGCCTCGGCCTCGATGCCGCCAACGCCCCAGCCGAGCACGCCAAGGCCGTTGATCATGGTGGTGTGCGAATCGGTGCCGACGCAGGTGTCGGGGTAGGCGGTGGTTTCGCCGCCTTCGGAGTTGGTCCACACGACCTGACCGAGATATTCGAGATTGACCTGGTGGCAGATGCCGGTGCCGGGCGGCACGACGCGGAAATTGCGGAAGGCCTGCTGACCCCATTTCAGGAATTTGTAGCGTTCCTCGTTGCGCTCGTATTCAAGCTCGACATTCCGGGCGAAAGCCAGCGGCGTGCCGAACTCATCGACGATGACCGAGTGGTCGATGACCAGGTCGACCGGCACCAGCGGATTGATCTTTTGCGGGTCGCCGCCGAGCGAGGCCATGGCATCGCGCATGGCGGCCAGGTCGACCACGGCCGGAACGCCGGTGAAATCCTGCATCAGCACGCGGGCCGGGCGATAGGCGATCTCGACCCCGGCGGTGCCCCTGTCGGTCAGCCAGCCGGCGACCGCCTGGATGCTCTCCTTGGTGACGGAACGGCCGTCCTCGTTGCGCAACAGGTTCTCCAGCAGCACCTTCATCGAATAGGGCAGTTGGGCGATGCCGGTGAGGCCGTTCTTCTCGGCCTCGACGAGGTCGTAGTAAACATAATCGGAGCCGCCCGCGGTCAGCGTGCGGCGGCAATTGAAACTATCGAGGGATTCTGACACGTGCGATCCGTCCTTGTCTGTTCAGCCTGAAAGGGAACGGACGCCGATGGCATGCAATCACGCGCAAAGGTGCGGGTACGGCCATTTCCGCTGTCCGTTCCCAGCCAACCCGAGCCGTTCAAGGCGGCGCGTGCGCTGGTTCGGCGCTAATTCGCTTCCCGTGCCGACCGCTGGCACGGATGCCCCGCATATAGAGAATTTCCTGGAATAGTTCTAGACAGTCGAACGGCTATTTTGTGCGATGCGGCAGCTGCCGTGGCGCGATGTTTTCGGGACGGGCATGGAATGCGGCTGATCGCCGAAAATCTGGGCGGCGAACGCGGCGGCGAGGCGGTTTTTTCCGGCCTCGACTTTGCCCTTGGCAAAGGCCAGGCGCTGATCGTCACCGGGCCGAACGGCGCGGGAAAATCGACACTGCTCAGGGTCGTTGCCGGGTTGCTGCCGGTGGTGGCAGGCCGTTTGCTTGTCGAAGGTGGCGGTGAGGATTTTCCGTCGGTCGCCTCGGCCTGCCACTATCTCGGCCACCAGAACGCGATGAAGACGGCGCTGAGCGTGGCGGAGAATCTGCGCTTCTGGCGCGATTTTTCGGGCGCGGATTTCTTGAGCGCCGAAGAGGCGCTGGCAATGGTCGGGCTTGACGGTATCGGCCATCTGCCGTTCGGCTATCTCTCCACCGGACAACGCCGCCGCGCGGCGATCGCAAAACTGCTGGTCAGCCGGCGGCCGCTGTGGCTGCTCGACGAGCCGACGGCCGGATTGGACAAGGCTTCAGAAGAGCGATTCGGCCGGCTGATGCGGGAGCATCTGAACGAGGGCGGAATCATTATTGCGGCGACGCATCTGCCACTGGGGTTGGAGGGGGGTGCCTGGGCAAGGGCATCTAAAACCATGCTAGCCCTCTTCCTGCGCGATATCCGCCTGAGTATCCGGGCCGGCGGCGGGGCGCTGACCGGCGTGATCTTCTTTCTCGCGGTGATCGCCACGATCCCGTTCGGCGTCGGGCCGGACCTCAATCTGCTTGCCCGCATCGGCCCGGCGATCCTGTGGATCGGCGCCTTGCTGGCTTGCCTGCTCGGTCTCGACCGATTGTTCCAGGCCGACCGGGAAGACGGCTCGCTCGATCTGCTGGTGCTCGGCGACGACCGGCAGATGCTGGCGCTGACCGTGCTGACAAAATGCCTGGCGCATTGGGCAGGAAGCGTGCTGCCGCTGGTCATCGCGGCACCCCTGCTCGGCCTGTTCATGAACATGGAGCCGATCGGCATCGGCGCCACGGCGCTGACCCTTCTGGTCGGCACGCCGGCGATTACCTTCATCGGCGCTGCCGGTGCGGCGGTGGCGGTGGCACTGCCGCGCGGCGGGCTGCTGATCTCGGTGCTGGTGCTGCCGCTGACCATCCCGGTGCTGATCTTCGGCGTCTCGGCAAGCTATGGCGCGGTGGCGAACCCTGATCCGTTTCTGCAGCCTTTCCTCATTCTTGCCGCGCTGACCTTGTTTCTTGCCGTGCTGGGGCCGGTTGCGGCAGCGTTGGCGCTGCGCCATGGAACCGACTGATTTGGCCGGCCATGGTGGTGATTACAGGGCGTCAAAGGCTGCGGCGCTGCTGTCGATTGCGAAGCCGATGACGCAGGGTTAAAGGAAGGCATGTTGGAACGAAGCGCAATGGTCCGGCTGAAAGGTTTTGCACCGGAGGAGCGACCCCTATGAGCGCGCATGCGCTCTATGTGACCGCTGCCTATGCCATTACGGCCGTGGTGCTGGCCGGGCTGATCGGCTGGATCCTGCTCGACCAGCGTGCACGCAGACGAGACCTCGCCGAGCTGGAAGCGTCCGGCGTGCGGCGGCGCTCCGATAAGGCGGGGAAATCATGAGCATGGAGACGGAAACGCCGGCGCGCTCACGCCGCCTGATCGTGCTGTTGCCGCTGCTGATTTTCCTCGGGCTGGCGGGGCTGTTCCTGACGCAGCTGCTGTCCGGCCGCGACACTTCGGAAGTGCCATCGGCGCTGATCGGCCTGCCGGCGCCGCAGACCAATCTGCCGGCGCTGGAGGGCATGAATTTGCCGGGGCTCGATTCCAGGCAGTTTGCCGGCAAGGTCACGCTCGTCAACGTCTTCGCGTCGTGGTGCGGGCCGTGCCGCGACGAACATCCGCTGCTGCTGGCGCTGTCGCAGGACAAGCGCTTCGTCATCGCCGCCCTCAACTACAAGGACCAGCCGGAAAACGCCCGCCGGTTCCTCGGCGATCTCGGCAACCCGTTCCAGGCGATCGGCGTCGACACGGCAGGGCGCGCGGCGATCGACTGGGGGGTCTACGGCGTGCCGGAAACCTTCGTCGTTGGCAAGGACGGCAAGATCGCCTACAAGCACGTCGGCCCGCTGACGCCGGGCTCAGCACAAGCGCTGCTGCTGCCGGAGATCGAGAAGGCGCTGGCAGCACCCGGCTGATGGCCCCGCCGTTTCGTCATCCTTGGGTCTTCACTCCGCTTTGCGTCGTTACGCCCAAGGATTACGAACGTGATAGGTCGACCGAAGATTCAGCCGTAGACCTGCTTGTGGACCTGGTAGAGCATTTCGCTGCGGTCGGCGCGCATGTCGGCCAGATCGCGGCTGGAAAACGAATCGATTTCGGCGATGAGGCGGTTGTATTGCCGGCGCTTGGCGATGCTGGTGCGAGCGCGGCTCATTAGACTGTCGAGAATCATAGCGAGGTTCCTTCTGTGCCGCATTGTTGCGGCAGGTTGTTCCTCCCTGATCGATACGCAGCATGACATAGTTATGGTGCATCGCAAAAAGAAGATGTTGCAATGCACCATTGCGCTGGGCGCATAGCCGGTTAACGGCGCATGGGCCCGTCCTTCCATCCGTCACTCGAGCAAGGGCCGCATTGCCTGTCCCGATACAACGATCTTGCCATATCGATCGCCGGCTGGCTTGATCGCGCCGGCACCAACGATTTGCATGACCCGGGAGAAAACCATGGCCGAAGACTACGAAATTCTCGATCCACGCTTTGCGCGGCTGTTCAACGGCAACGCACAGGTGGACAAGCTGTTCACCGGATGCCGGTGGGCGGAAGGGCCGGCCTGGTTTGCGGCCGGCCGTTATGTGGTCTGGTCCGACATTCCCAACAACCGCATGCTGCGCTACGACGAGACCGACGGCAGCGTCAGCGTGTTCCGGCAGCCGTCGGGCAATTCCAATGGCAACACCGTCGACCGGCAGGGCCGGCTGGTCACTTGCGAGCATTCGGGCCGCCGCGTCAGCCGCACCGAGCATGACGGCTCGATCACCACCATAGCCGACAAATGGCGCGGCAAGCGGCTGAACTCGCCCAACGATGCGGTGGTCAGGTCCGATGGTTCGATCTGGTTCACCGACCCGACCTACGGCATCGATACGGATTATGAGGGCGACAAGGCCGAGAGCGAGATCGGCGCCTGCCATGTCTACCGGGCCGACCCCGGCACCGGCGAGATCGAAGCGGTGATCACCGACATGGTCAGGCCCAACGGGCTTGCCTTCTCGCTCGACGAGAGCAAGCTCTATGTCGTCGATACCGGCCGCACGCATGGCGCGCAGAATCCGGCGCATATGCGGGTGTTCGATGTCGACGGGGCCGGCAAGAAGATCTCAGGCGGAAAGGTCTTCGCCGATTGCACGGCCGGCCTGTTCGATGGTTTTAGGCTCGACGACCAAGGCCGGATCTGGACCAGTGCCGCCGACGGCATCCATTGCTACGATCCCGACGGAACGCTGATCGGCAAGATCAAGGTGCCGGAAGTCGTCGCCAATTGCGTGTTCGGCGGCGGCAAGCTGAACTGCCTCTACATCGCCGGCACGACCTCGCTCTACATGGTCCGGCTGATGGTCAACGGCGCAAAGACATTTTGAGCGGTCCTGGGGTCTTCGAAGAGGTTGCTGCGCGTGACTCGTTCGTCGGCGAGACCAATGTCGCGGCGTTGAGACCGAAGGGAAATTTGCGAGAGGCTGCGGGACAGCGCCCCGCTCTGCCCTGCCGGGCATCTCCCCCACTTGGGGGCTTCGTCGCCGACGCGCTTAGCGTTCGCTCCGCCCGGGATAACGAAAGCACGGTGGCCGCCGCTTAACGCGACCGGATGAAATCGGCGAAGGCCGAAATGGCGTTGTGCATTGCCAGTTGGCTTGCCGGCTCCGATAGGATTTTGTCCACCTCCGGTGGCCTCTTGCCGAGCAGGGCGATTTCGAGCGCGGTGTCTTCAAAAAGCGCGAAAGACATGGTGCGCATGATCTCGGCCAGAGCCGCGCGGGCAAACAGCGAGCGCGGCGAGGCGTGCACCAGCATGGCCGGCTTGGCGACAGCGGCGTCGCGCGACACCAGCCAGTCGAGCGCGTTCTTCAGCCCGCCCGGCACGCCATGGGCATATTCAGGGCAGGAGACGATCACACCGTCAGCGGCGGTGACCGCGTCGATCAGCGCGGATGCTTGCGGTGGCGTCCGCTCGCCTTCGTCATCCGGATTGAAAATCGGCAAGCGGCCTAGCTCGTCATAGACGATGACGCGGCAGCCAGTCGGCGCATTTTGCGCCAAACCCGCGGTCAACGCCGAATTGGTCGAGGCGGCGCGCAGGCTGCCAGAGATTGCAAGGATGTTGAGCAAAGGAATGGAGATCAGCTTGGACGATTCGTTGCCGGGCACACTACCACATGGTGTGTTTGTATTCTTCGTCCAGCCAGCGATCGGTCGCCTCGGCCGAATCGGCAAGCGCCAGCTGGTCGCGCAGGATCTGGCCGAGCGTCGGCAGCGTCGCGCGGTCGTACCAGGTTTCCGGCTTCCACAGATCGGAGCGCATGAAAGCCTTGGCGCAATGCATGTAGGCGGCCTTGACCGTCACCAGGACGACGCTTTGCGGTTCCTTGCCGTCGACGGCGAGCCGCTCGCGCAAAGCCGCATCGACGGTGATGCGGGCGTCGCCGTTGACGCGCAGCGTCTCGTTCATGCCCGGGATGAGGAAGAGCAGCCCGACCGAAGGGTTGAGAAGAATGTTCTCCAGCGTGTCGAGCCGGTTGTTGCCGGGCCGGTCGGGGATGGCGATGGTCTTCTCGTCGAGCACGGCGGCAAAACCCGGCCTATCGCCCTTCGGCGTCACATCGGCATTGCCGGCGCAGTCCGAGGAGCCAATCAGCACGAAGGGGCTTTTGCCGATGAAGGAACGGCCGTGGCCATCCAGCGCCTTCAGTTCCTTGCGGATCGAGCCGTCGGTCGGCCGAGGCGTCTTGTAGATCGTTCTCAGCTCTTCGCGCGTGGTGACGAATTCCATGCCCTCTCCTTAAAATCGTTACTTGCCGGGCTTCCCTTCCGTTCCGGTCTTGCCTTCAAGCGAATGGCGCATGATCAGCGGCATCTGGCTGAAGGTGAAAAGAAGGGTGATCGGCATGATGCCCCAGACCTTGAAGGTAACCCAGGCGTCGGTGGAAAAATTCCGCCAGACCACTTCGTTGACAAGGGCCAGGAACAGGAAAAACAGGCCCCAGCGGAAGGTGAGTTTCTTCCAGCCCTCGGCATCGAGGCTGAAGGCCGAATCGAAGACGTAGCCGAGCAGCGACTTGCCGAAGAACAGGCCGCCGAGCAGCACGCCGCCGAACAGCATGTTGACGATTGTCGGCTTCATCTTGATGAAGATGTCGTCCTGCAGGTAGAGCGTCAGCGCGCCGAAGACGAAGACGACGACGCCCGACACCATCGGCATGATCGGCAACGTGCGGGTGAGCAGCCAGGACGCGGCCAGCGCGATCGCGGTCGCGGCCATGAACAGGCCGGTAGCGACGAAGATCGGTCCGCCGAATTCGGCCAGCACCGGAAATTTCTGCGACAGCCATGCGCCACGGGCGTTGGCGAAGAAGAACACCATCAACGGGCCGAGCTCCAGCACCAGCTTGAGCAGCGGATTGACGCCTTCCTTCTTCTGTTTCTGCGGGTCGGACGGGTCGCGTTCGAGGATGCGCGGGTTCATAGGCTTTCCTTCTTGCGCATGATCCTGTCCAAAAAGTCTGCAACTTCCTGGGATCAAGCTTGTTATGCCACTCCAGCGATCGCCCTGGCGAACTCGCTTGCGGAGAATGGTTCGAGGTCGTCGACCTGTTCGCCGACGCCGATGAAATAAACCGGCAATTTGTGCTTTGCCGCAATCGCCACCAGAATACCGCCGCGTGCCGTGCCGTCCAGCTTGGTCATCACCAGGCCGTTGACGCCGGCGACATTGCGGAAGATCTCGACCTGGTTGAGCGCGTTCTGGCCGGTGGTGGCGTCGACCGTCTGCAGCACGGTGTGCGGCGCCTCCGGATCGAGCTTGCCCAGCACCCGGACGATCTTTTCGAGTTCCGCCATCAGCTCGGTCTTGTTCTGCAGCCGCCCGGCGGTGTCGATGATCAGCACGTCGGAGCCGGCTTGCCTGGCCTGTTCGAAGGCATCGTAGGCGAGGCCGGCGGCGTCGGCGCCAAGCTTCGAGGCGATGACCGGCGACCTGGTGCGCTCGCCCCAGATCTTCAATTGCTCGATCGCGGCGGCACGGAACGTGTCGCCGGCGGCGAGCATCACCGACAGGCCGCCGTCGGTCAGCTTTGCCGCCAGCTTGCCGATGGTCGTGGTCTTGCCGGTGCCGTTGACGCCGACGACAAGGATGACATGCGGCTTGTGGCTGAGGTCGAGCTCCAGCGGCAAGGCGACATGGGTCAGCACCTTCTCCACCTCGGTCGCCATGATGGCGCGGACTTCCGTCTCGGAGACGTCCTTGCCGTAGCGGCTGGCAGCCAGCGAATCGGTGATGCGCAAAGCCGTCTCCATGCCGAGATCGGCGCGGATCAGCACGTCCTCCAGATCCTGCAGCGTGTCCTCGTCGAGCTTGCGCTTGGTGAAGACGCCGGCGATGTTGCCTGACAGTTCCCGGGAAGAGCGGGCGAGCCCCTCCTTCATGCGCTGGAACCACGAGCGTTTCGGGGCCGGTTCCGGCGCCTTCTGCGGTTCGGCTCTCTGCTCGACGTTCCTGGTGACGGTGACCTTGCCGGGAGCCGGCTTTGGCTCCGGCGGCGGTTGTGGAACGGGCTCGCGCTTTACCTCCCCCGCGATGGGGGAGGTCCCGAGCGAAGCTCGGGGGTGGGGGTGACTGGCGCCCGCGCCCGCGCGGTCACCCCACCCCCCCCCGGGGGGCGGGCCCCCCCCCAGCGCGGGCGGGGGGGGGGGGGGGGGGGGGGGGCGGGCGCGGGCGGGCGGGCCGGGTGTCACCAAACCCCGCCGCTTCGCGGCGACCCTCCCCATCGAGGCGAGGGTGGGGCGCTGGAATGGCTTCAGGTTCGGGCGCGATCTCGGTAAGGACCGGCTTCGCCTCGATCGGCGCTGGCTGGCGAATGGGGGGCGGGATTTCGGCCGTCGGTGCGGCATCTTGCGCAGGTTCGCGCTGCCCCTCACCCTTACCCTCTCCCCGTGAAGGACGGGGAGAGGGGGGCGTCAGCGCAGCCGCTTCTTCCTCGGCCTCTGCGGGAGTGGTTCCGGCGGCGCGATCAGCACCCTTCTCCCCGTCCCTATACGGGGAGAAGGTGCCGGCAGGCGGATGAGGGGCGGCGCCAGCCGCTGATGATGGAAGCTGAGTGGACGCTTCGACGGACGCAGGTTCGGGTTGTTTCTTCGGGGCGATTTCCGGCTGCTCGGGCTCAGGAACGTCCTGCGGCTCCGGAGTTGGCTCGGGAATGACGGGAGCAGCCGGAATCTGCTCTGGCTCTTCGACCGGATCAGGCTCCGGCTGAGCAGGCTCGGCCTCTTCAACAGGCACCGGCTGTGCCGGAGGCGCAGCTTCCGCTTCGGGCCAAGGCTCTTCGCGTTTCAAAAATTCCGGAACGGCTTGCTCGGCCGCCGGTTTCAGTGCCTCGAGCGCGTCCCATTTGATCGGCGGCAGCGGTGCGGTCTCGTCGATCCGCTCCTCGACCACTTCCTTCTTGCCGAACGAAAAAATCTTCTTGAGAAAACCAGCCATGTTCTTGCGTCTCAGGCGGCGCGGGCGGCAAGCGGCGCCGCGATCAGCCGCGAGCCGTCATCGCCGGCGATAGCGGCCTCGACGATTTCGCCCGGCGCACCCTCGGAGATCGCGGCAAGCGTAAACCCTTCGGTGCGGCCGAGCCCGTCGCGCTCGACCAGGATCGACTGGCGTGTTCCGGCGAGCGAGGAAAGGTGGCTGCGATAGGCGGTGTCACCGGCGGCGCGCAGCCGTGCAGCACGCTGCTTGACCAGTTCGCGGCGAAGCTGCGGCATGCGCGCGGCGGGGGTGCCTTCGCGCGGCGAAAACGGAAAAACGTGGAGATGCGTCAGGCCGCATTCCTCGACGATCTCCAACGATTTTTCGAACATGGCGTCCGTCTCGGTCGGGAAGCCGGCGATGATGTCGGCGCCGAAGACGATGCCGGGACGCAATTTGCGCAAATCCTGGCAAAAACGGATCGACTGATCCCGGTTGTGCCGGCGCTTCATCCGTTTCAGGATCATGTCGTCACCGGACTGCAGCGACAGATGCAGATGCGGCATCAGCCGAGGCTCGGTGGCGATGGCGTCGAGCAGATCGTCGTCAGCCTCGATCGAATCGATCGAGGAAAGGCGCAGGCGTTTCACGTCAGGCACCTGCTTCAGGATTGTCTTGACCAATTTGCCGAGCTTCGGGCTGCCCGGCAGGTCGGCGCCGAAACTGGTCATGTCGACGCCGGTCAGCACGATCTCGGCATAGCCATTGCCGCTCAGCCGCTTGACCTGCTCGACCACGGCGCCCATCGGCACCGAGCGCGAATTGCCGCGGCCATAGGGGATAATGCAGAAGGTGCAGCGGTGGTCGCAGCCGTTCTGAACCTGGACGAACGCCCGCGCCCGGCCTTCGATGGCGTCGACCATGTGGCCGGCCGTCTCGCGCACCGAAAAGATATCGTTGACGCGAGCCTTCTCGGTGTCGTTGACGCCGAAATCCGGCAGCGCGCGATAGGAATGCGCCTTCAGCTTTTCCTCGTTGCCAAGGACGAGATCGACCTCGTCCATGGCGACGAAATTCTGCGGCTCGGTCTGCGCGGCGCAGCCGGTGACGATGATGCGGGCGGCCGGATTCTCGCGGCGGGCCTTGCGGATCGACTGTTTTGCCTGGCGCACCGCCTCGCCGGTGACGGCGCAGGTGTTGAAGATGATGGCGCCGCCTTCCAGCGCGCCAAGGCCGGCGCTTTCCGCCTCTCGCCGCATCACCTCGGATTCATAAGTGTTCAGCCGGCAGCCGAAGGTGACGACGTCAACACCTTTGGGAAGAGCGGGGCCCTTGGCAAGAGCGGCCATCAAGCGGCGCTTTCGGTGTCGCGGGCCCACACGCCGGTCGCCGGGTCGAAGCTGCCGGAAAATTCCCATTCGGCGGCACCGGTGAGGATGACGTGGTCGTCGCCGCGCCACTCGACATGCAAGGAGCCGCCGCCGGGCGTCACCAGGGAGACGCTGCGTCCGGTCCGCCTGGTGCGCGCCGCGGCGACGACGGCGGCACAAGCCGCCGTGCCGCAGGCCTTGGTCAGGCCGGCGCCGCGCTCCCAGGTGCGGATGACCATCGTCTCGGTCGAGGTCACCCGCGCGATGGTGATGTTGGCTCGTTCGGGGAAGATCGGGTGGTTTTCGAGCAGCGGACCGAAGCGGTCGAGCTCATAGGACCAGACGTCGCGGTCGACCCAGAAGATGGCGTGCGGATTGCCCATCGACACGACCGAGGGCGAGTGCAGCACCGGCGCGTCGATCGGGCCGACCTGCAGCTCGATCATGCGGGTATCGCGGAATTCCTCGGCGAGCGGAATATCCTGCCAGCCAAAACGCGGCTTGCCCATGTCGACCGAGATCAGCCCGTCGGCATGTTCTTCGGCGTTGAGGATGCCGGCGACGGTCTCGAAGGCGAATGTCTTCTGGCCGGTCTCGGCGGCAAGTGCCTGCACCACGCAGCGCATGCCGTTGCCGCAGGCCTGCGCGCCAGTTCCGTCGGAATTCAGGATGTCGATGAAAAAGGCAGTGTCCGGCGTTCTGGCGTCGTGGATCGCCATGATCTGATCGAACTTCGTCGCGGCATCGGCATTGAGCGCAAGGGCGGCAGCCGGCGCCACCCGGTCGGCGCGACCGCGCATGTCGGCAACGATGATTTCGTTGCCGATGCCGTTCATCTTGGCGAAGGGGGCAGTGCTTGCCATGGATCGAAAGGTCTCATGCCGGTTTGGCGCCTATATGGCGGATAGCGGCCGGAATTACCAGTGCGAGACGCCAGCGCGACGTGCGTCGACTTGGACGCACAAAGTACGCTCTGACATTTTTAAACCTGCGCATCGTGCTTCCTGAAAATCGATTCCGATTTTCGGGCGGATGCGGTCTATGCCACCGCCAAGACGCCAAGCATGACCAGCAGGAAGATGATCAACACAATGCCGATGAGAATGCGGGCGCCGGTGGCGGCGGCTCCGGCCAATGCCGGCATGCCGAGCAGGCTGGCCGCGGCCGCGATTATCAGAAGAATCACAATCCATTTGATCATGGGAAATCCCTCGCAGCCGACGGTTGTGGACCACCACCAACGCGTTTACGACGTCCCGGGTTCCCCCGGGGGCTCTGGGGGGCCGGGTCGCCAGCCTAGAGCGCCGGCACGTCCCAGACTTCGCCGGGACGCAGGGCGCGAAAGCGTTCTTGCGGGACACCTTGATCGTTGAGGGCCTCGCCCAGCTTTCTTGCCGGCTCGTCGATCGGCTCGTTGGTGAGCCGGAACGTGCCCCAATGGCAGCCGGCGGCATAGGCGGCGTTGCACAACAGCATGCCTTGCACCGCCTCCTCCGGGTTCTGGTGGTGTGGCGCCATGAACCAGCGCGGCTCGTAGGCGCCGATCGGCAGGATGGCGAGGCGGAAGCCGCCGTGCCTTGCGGCCATCAGCCGGTAGTTGATGCCATCGTGGAAACCGGTGTCGCCGGCGAAATAGACCTTTCCGCCCGGCGTCTCGACCACAAAACCCGCCCACAGCGCCATGCGCCGGTCGCGGGTGCCGCGCGCCGACCAATGGTGCACCGGCTCGACATGGATGGCGACGTCCTTGCCGATCTCGACCCGTTCGCCCCAGTCATGCACGGAAAGCCGCATTCCGGGAACGCCATCGTCGATGATGGCGTCGTTGCCGAGCGGCGTCAGCACCAGCGGGTCATGCTTTGTCTTCAGCCGCTTCAGCGTGGCGAGGTCCAGATGGTCGTAGTGGTTATGGCTGACCAATACGAGATCGATCGGCGGCAGGGTGGAAAAGGCGATGCCGGGCGGATTGACCCGTTTCGGCCCGGCAAAGGGGAGCGGCGAGGCGCGCCGCGACCAGACCGGGTCGGTGAGGATGTTCAGGCCGGCTGTCTGGATGAGCAGCGTGGAATGGCCGACCATGGTCAGCCTCAGTTCAGAGCCGTCGATCCGTTTGGCCGGTGTCGCCTGATGAAACGGACTTGGATTCGCCGACGGCCATTTCGAGCGTTCGCCGCCCAGCTGCCACTTCAAAAGATCGGAAAAGCGGGCAGGCAACTTGCCGTTGGGATTGAAGAACAAGGTGCCGTCGAAATGATCGCTGGGCGGCCCGCTATAGTAGCGGTTGGCCGCCCTTTTCCTCGCAGCCAAGATTTCGCCTCCGGCAAGGTTCGGTTTCATCAGAGATAGGACCGAAGCGGGCTGGCGCAAGCATTTGGCGGCCGGACGCCAGGGGCAGGCCTGTCCTGGCAAACCGCTGCGCAGTCTCGCGTCAGACCCCCAGGACAGGTTTTCGGGCGGCACGCATTTGTGGCAAAGTTGCAACAGGTGCCGCCGCAAATGCTATTTTAACCATACAGGGTTGAAATTTTGCCACCTTCTCCGTCTTGGTAAGGGGGATATTGTGCGGACGGCAGCCCGGCCGGACCCGACGGAGGTTTGAAATGAATTTTTCGAAAACCGGTCTGCTGGCCGTATCGCTGGCCGCGCTCTTTGCGAGCGGCTGTTCAACGTCACGGTTCTCGCCGATGGACCAGCAGCCGGCGCCGCTGCAAGCCGCGCCCTCCGGCACGGTGACCGCAAACCAGCTGCCGCCGCCGGCGTCGCCTGGCACCGCCGACCCGTCGAAATTTCCGACGGCGCCGCAAGGCCCTCAGGTCGCCTCGCTGCCGCCGGACGGAACGGCTCCGGCCGGAGCCCCGGATCTTACCGCAAGCAGCGTCGCCGGCGTGTGGAAGGCCAGCGTGTCCGGCCAGAGCTGCCAGGTGGCGACGCCGCAAACCAAATTCGGCTCCGGCTATCGGGCTGGACCACTGCATTGCCCGGCGCCGATCGACGGCATCAAATCCTGGAACGTCGCCGGCAAGCAGTTGACGCTGTACGACGCGAATGGCGGCACGCTGGCACGGCTCTATTCCTCGGGCGGAGAGAAATTCGACGGCCAGACTTCCAACGGCCTGCCGATCTCGCTTACAAGAGGCTGACCCGCCCGCCCTTATTGTTTTTAGGCGATTCCGAAAACCGCTACACATTTTTCTTGGAATTGCTCCGGAACGACGTGACCGATGCATCTGCGTGACGGCCTTCAGACCCATGCGACCGTCCGGCAGCGTTACGACCATTGGGTCGATACGGGCGTGATCGACCGCGATCCGGCGCAGGAGCGGGTCGTCGCGGCACTCGATCGGTTGATCGACGAGATTTCGGCAAAACGGCTGGCGCACAAATCGAGCGCGCTGGGCTGGCTGTTCGCTCGCAAGCGCGAGACGCGCGAGGCCGTCAAGGGCCTCTATATCCACGGCGGCGTCGGCCGTGGCAAGACCATGCTGATGGACATGTTCTTCGAGCTGGTGCCGGTCCGGCGCAAGCGCCGTGTGCATTTCAACGACTTCATGGCCGATGTGCAGGACCGCATCCAGAAGCACCGGCAGGCGCGTAAAGAGGGCACCGTCAGGGAAGACGACCCGATCGCGCCGGTGGCCCGCGCGTTGGCCGAGGAAGCCTGGGTGCTGTGCTTCGACGAGTTTTCCGTCACCGACATCGCCGATGCGATGATCCTGTCGCGGCTGTTCTCGGCGCTGTTTGCCAACGGCGTCGTGCTGGTCGCCACGTCCAATGTCGCGCCGCAGGATCTCTACGGCGACGGCTTGAACCGCAAGCTTTTCCTTCCCTTCATCGGCATCCTGGAGCGGCATGCGCAGGTGATTGCCCTCGATGCCGACAAGGACTATCGGCTGGACAAGCTCAGCCGCCTGCCGGTCTATGTCACCCCTGCCGATGCCGCGGCCGATGCTGTCCTCGATGAGGCCTGGAAAGTGATGACGCATGGCAGGCCGACGGAGGCAGCGGCCCTGACCGTGAAGGGCCGGCAGATCGTCGTGCCGCGCGCCGCCGGCGAAGCGGCGCGGTTTTCCTTTGCCGATCTCTGCGAAAACCCGCTCGGTGCCCGAGATTTCCTGGCGATTGCCGGCCGCTTCTCGACCGTCTTCATCGATCATGTGCCGGTGCTTGGCGAAGGCATGCGCAACGAGGCGAAGCGCTTCATCCTGCTGATCGACACGCTCTACGACCATCATGTGCGGCTGGTGGTGAGCGCCGCCGCACCGCCAGCGGAGCTGTATACGGCTAGGCGCGGCAACGAGGTCTTCGAGTTCGAGCGCACCGCGTCGCGGCTGATCGAGATGCAGAGCCACGAATGGCTGGAAGACTGGGTGGAGAGGCAGAAGGCGCGGGTGGTGCCTGCGGAGGCGAGGCAGGTTCGGGCCTGAACCTCATTTCGTAGAGTTCCGGCACACCCCCTCTGTCCTCCGTCGTCAAAACCGCCGATCTCCCCCCATGTGGGGAGATGTCCGGCAGGACAGAGGGGGGCGCTGTCCCGCCGGCGTCTATAGTCGATACACATACATGACGAACGCCTCCGCCGGCCCGTGCGGCTCCTTGCGCGACTCATAAAGCGCCTGGGCCGCCACATTGTCCGGCTCGGTGCCGACCCAGGCCTCCTCGCAGCCATGCTCCCGGCCGAGCTCAAACATGGCGTCGAGCATCTTCGTCGCTATGGCCTGGCGCTGGAAGGCCGGCGCCACGCCGACTTCGTCGATGTAGAGTTCGCTCACCTTGTCCGGGTGGCGGTGGATGACGGCCGCGCATTGGCCGACGACTGTGCCATCGGCCAATGCCACGATCATGAAATGACCGGGTTCGCGGAGATACGCTGCCAACCGATCCAGCCTGACGGGTTCATCGAACACATCTTCGGCGACCCGCATCACAAGGGCGTCATCGCCGGAAAACAGCCTTCTTATTTCCATCTTCATTGCGTAACTTTCCCAAGTCGGCTCAATTCTTTTGACGTTTACGTAAATCCCAATCCATCTAACCGATTGAAAAATCTCACTCCAAAATAATCGTTTGAATATTTTATGCGCCGGGGCTATTGGGTGCGGCGAAATCTTCGCGGCTTCCCCGCAGCATTCCGGCCTCCTTCCTCGACGCCGTCATCCAATTCCTTAAGGGATTGGGCGCCGTCACAGTCTAAAGGGAAAACATCCTGACATGGCACGCAACAAGATAGCGCTCATCGGCTCGGGCATGATCGGCGGCACGCTCGCCCACATGATCGGCCTCAAGGATCTCGGCGACGTTGTGCTGTTCGATATCGCTGAGGGCATCCCGCAAGGCAAAGGGCTGGATATCGCGCAGTCGTCGCCGGTTGATGGGTTCGATTCCAGGCTGACCGGCGTCAACGATTATGCCGGCATCGAGGGTGCCGACGTCTGCATCGTCACCGCCGGCGTGCCGCGCAAGCCCGGCATGAGCCGCGACGACCTTCTCGGCATCAATCTGAAGGTCATGGAGCAGGTTGGCGCGGGTCTCAAGAAATACGCGCCGAAAGCCTTCGTCATCTGCATCACCAACCCGCTCGACGCCATGGTCTGGGCGCTGCAGAAGTTTTCCGGCCTGCCGAAGAGCCATGTCGTGGGCATGGCCGGCGTGCTCGACAGTTCGCGCTTTCGCTATTTCCTGGCCGAAGAGTTCAAGGTGTCGGTCGAGGATGTCACCGCCTTCGTGCTCGGCGGCCATGGCGATTCCATGGTGCCGATGATCCGCTATTCGACGGTCGCCGGCATCCCGCTGCCCGACCTCATCAAGATGGGCTGGACCTCGAAGGAAAAGCTCGACCAGATCGTGCAGCGCACCCGCGACGGCGGCGCCGAGATCGTCGGCCTGCTCAAGACCGGCTCGGCCTTCTACGCACCGGCCGCCTCGGCGATCGCCATGGCCGAAGCCTATCTCAAGGACAAGAAGCGCGTGCTGCCCTGTGCTGCGCATCTCTCCGGCCAGTATGGTGTCAAGAACACCTATGTCGGCGTGCCGGTGGTGATCGGCGCCGGCGGTGTCGAGCGCGTCATCGAGATCGAGCTCGTTAAGGCCGAGCAGAATATGTTCGACAATTCGGTGGCGGCGGTGCAGGGCCTGTGCGAGGCTTGCGTCAAGATCGCTCCGCAACTCGCCGCCAAATGATCCGAAGTGACCCGCCAGTAAAGTGATCTGGAGACAACGCGCATGAACATCCATGAATATCAGGGCAAGGCGCTGCTGAAGGGCTTTGGCGCACCGGTGGCCGAAGGCGTGCCGGTGTTTAGGGCAAGCGAGGCGGAAGCCGCCGGCAAGGCACTGCCCGGCCCGCTCTATGTGGTGAAAAGCCAGATCCATGCCGGCGGCCGCGGCAAGGGCAAGTTCAGGGAGCTTGGCCCCGACGCCAAGGGCGGCGTCAGGCTGGCGAAATCGGTGGCCGAGGTCGTCGCCAACGCCAAGGAAATGCTTGGCCACACGCTGGTCACCAAGCAGACCGGCCCGGCGGGCAAGCAGGTCAACCGCCTCTACATCGAGGACGGCGCCGACATCGAGCGCGAGCTCTATCTGTCGCTGCTGGTCGATCGCTCCGTCGGCCGCATCGCCTTCGTCGTTTCGACCGCGGGTGGCATGGATATCGAGGCGGTCGCCCACGACACGCCGGAAAAGATCATCACCGTCGCCATCGACCCGGAAAAAGGCATAACGGCGGATGATTTGAAAGAACTCAACGGCGCGCTGAAGCTCGACGGCGACGCCGCCAAGGACGGCGAGACGTTGTTCCCGATCCTCTACAAAGCCTTCGTCGAGAAGGACATGAGCCTGCTCGAAGTCAACCCGCTGATCGTCATGAAGGATGGCCGGTTGCGCGTGCTCGACGCAAAAGTGTCGTTCGACAACAACGCGCTGTTCCGCCATCCCGACGTGATGGAGCTGCGCGACATTACCGAAGAGGACGAGAAGGAGATCGAGGCGTCGAAATACGACCTCGCCTATGTCGCGCTCGACGGCAATATCGGCTGCATGGTCAACGGCGCCGGCCTCGCCATGGCGACGATGGATATCATCAAGCTCTACGGCGCCGAGCCCGCCAACTTCCTCGACGTCGGCGGCGGTGCGTCGAAGGAGAAGGTGACGGCGGCGTTCAAGATCATCACCAAGGACCCGGCGGTCAAAGGCATCCTGATCAATATCTTCGGCGGCATCATGAAGTGCGACATCATTGCCGAGGGCGTTATCGCGGCGGTCAAGGAAGTCGGCCTGCAAGTGCCGCTGGTGGTGCGGCTGGAAGGCACCAATGCCGAGCTCGGCAAGAAGATCATCAACGACAGCGGGCTCAACGTCGTCTCGGCCGATGACCTCGACGACGCGGCCAAGAAAATCGTGGCGGCGGTGAAGGGCTGATCTGGTGCCTCCGCACAAGATAAACCTGGTCGAGGCGGCGGATCAGAAGATCAAAAAGGTCTTCGATCCGCATATCGCCGGCGACGTCAACGACGCCCAGGTCAAGATCGCCAAGTTCGGCGATATCTTCGATTGGCACGCGCATGACAACGAGGACGAAGCGTTCCTGGTGCTGCGCGGCCGCATCGCCATCGATTTCCGCGACGGCACGGTGGAGCTTGGCAGCGGCGAGTTCATCGTCGTGCCGCGCGCCATTGAGCACCGGCCGCGCTCGCTGAGCGAACAGCCGGTGGTGCTGATGTTCGAGCCGGCGACGACGCTCAACACCGGCAACGCCAAGAGCGACCTCACAGTCGCCGATCTCAAGCGGCTTTAGGGAGCTTGTGCGGGGAAGAGAAATGAAGAACATCACTCTGGCGGTCGAAGACGAGGTTCTGGAGCAGGTCAAGCTGACGGCCGCTGAACAGGGCACAACCGTCGACGCCTTGGTGCGGGAGTTTTTCGCGACAGTGGCCGCGAAGCGCCATGCCAACGACGGGGCTCGGCAAGCCCTGCTTAGGCTTGCCTACGAGGCTTCAGGCGACATGGGCAGCAAGACTTGGAACCGGGCAGCTCTCCATGACCGCTGAGTGCCGCCTCGACACGAACATTCTCGTCTGTGCCGCCATCGGACACGATTCCAAGCGCGCGGAGTATGGCGCAATCATCGCCGCCGCCGAGCGCCTTGGCGTCAAGACACTTTACACCGAAGACCTCAACCACGGGCAGGCCTACGGATCCGTGGTCGCCGTCACCCCCTTCCGCACTCACTGATCAGGTCGCTAAAAAATGTCCATTCTCGTCGACAAGAACACCAAGGTGCTCGTGCAGGGCCTGACCGGCAAGACCGGCACGTTCCATACCGAACAGGCGCTGGCCTATCACGGGACAAAAATGGTCGGCGGCATCCACCCGAAGAAGGGTGGCGAGACGTGGACCGGCGCCGCGGGCGAGAGCTTGCCGATCTTTTCCACCGTCGCTGAAGGCAAGGCGAAGACCGGCGCCAATGCATCTGTCGTCTATGTGCCGCCGGCAGGCGCCGCCGAGGCGATCCTGGAGGCGATCGAAGCCGAAATCCCGCTGATCATCTGCATCACTGAGGGCATCCCGGTGATCGACATGATCAAGGTCAAGGCGCGGCTCGACCGCTCGACATCGCGGCTGATCGGTCCCAACTGCCCCGGCGTCCTGACACCCAACGAATGCAAGATCGGCATCATGCCCGGCAACATCTTCCGCAAGGGCTCGGTCGGCGTTGTTTCCCGCTCGGGAACGCTTACCTATGAGGCAGTGTTCCAGACCACCAATGTCGGTCTCGGCCAGACCACCGCCGTCGGCATCGGTGGCGACCCCGTCAAAGGCACGGAGTTCATCGACGTGCTGGAGATGTTCCTCGCCGACGACGAGACACAGTCGATCATCATGATCGGCGAGATCGGCGGCTCGGCCGAGGAAGACGCCGCGCAGTTCCTCAAGGACGAAGCCAAGCGTGGCCGCAAGAAGCCGATGGCCGGTTTCATCGCCGGGCGCACGGCCCCGGCCGGCCGCACCATGGGTCACGCAGGCGCGGTGATTTCCGGCGGCAAGGGCGGCGCCGAGGACAAGATCGCGGCGATGGAATCGGCCGGAATAAAGGTTTCGCCGTCGCCGGCTCGGCTCGGCACGACGCTGGTCGAAGCGATAAAAGGTTAAGGCAGTAAGGGAGTAGGGCAGTATGGGAGTAGGGGAATAGGAAGAACGGGACGAACGATGGCAAGTGCCTGGTTCTCCCTACTGCCCTACTGCCTTACTGCCCTACTCCCCTCCAAAACAGGAGACGGAGCCAGGCTCCGCGGAAAAAATGGCAAGACAAGATCAGGCCAACGACCAATTTTCGCTTACCTCTTTCCTCTATGGCGGCAATGCCGATTATATCGACGCGCTCTACGCCGCCTATGAGGACGATCCCGCTTCGGTCGATCCCGAATGGCAGGATTTTTTCGCGGCGCTGAAGGACGATGCCGGCGATGTCCGCAAGAATGCCAAGGGCGCCTCATGGGCCAAGCCCTCGTGGCCGCTGCAGGCCAATGGCGAACTGGTGTCGGCGCTCGACGGCGATTGGGGCATCGTCGAGAAGCACATCGAGAAGAAGGTCCAGAACAGGGCGGTGATGAACGGCGTCGCCCTGTCCGACGCCGACGTCCATCAGGCGACGCGCGATTCAGTGCGCGCCATCATGATGATCCGCGCCTACCGCATGCGTGGCCATTTGCACGCCAATCTCGACCCGCTCGGCATCGCCAAGCTCGAGGATTACAACGAGCTGTCGCCGGAAAACTACGGCTTCACATCAGCCGACTACGACCGCCCGATCTTCCTCGACAATGTGCTCGGGCTCGAATTCGGCACCATCCGGCAGATGCTCGACATCCTGACCCGCACCTATTGCTCGACGCTCGGCGTCGAGTTCATGCATATTTCCGATCCCGAGGAGAAGGCCTGGATCCAGGCGCGCATCGAGGGCACCGACAAGGAGATCTCCTTCACCGCCGCCGGCAAGAAGGCGATCCTGCAGAAGCTGGTCGAGGCGGAAGGCTTCGAGCAGTTCATCGACGTCAAGTACAAGGGCACCAAGCGCTTCGGCCTCGACGGCGCCGAGGCGCTGATCCCGGCGCTGGAGCAGATCGTCAAGCGCGGCGGCCAGCTCGGCATGAAGGAGATCGTGCTCGGCATGGCGCATCGCGGCCGGTTGAACGTGCTCTCCCAGGTGATGGCCAAGCCGCACCGCGCCATCTTCCACGAGTTCAAGGGCGGCTCGGCCGCGCCCGACGAGGTCGAGGGCTCGGGCGACGTGAAGTACCATCTCGGTGCTTCGTCGGACCGCGAGTTCGACGGCAACAAGGTGCACCTGTCGCTGACCGCCAATCCATCGCACCTGGAAATCGTCGATCCGGTGGTGATGGGCAAGGCGCGGGCCAAGCAGGACTCTCTGTTCGGCCGCAGCCGCGAAGAGATCGTGCCGCTGGAAGAGCGCGCCAAGGTGCTGCCGCTGCTCCTGCATGGTGACGCCGCCTTTGCCGGCCAGGGCGTGATTGCCGAAATCCTCGGCTTGTCCGGCTTGCGCGGCCACCGCGTCGCCGGCACGCTGCACTTCATCATCAACAACCAGATCGGCTTCACCACCAACCCGCGCTTTTCGCGCTCGTCGCCCTATCCGTCGGATGTCGCCAAGATGATCGAGGCGCCGATCTTCCACGTCAATGGCGACGATCCGGAAGCCGTGGTCCATGCCACCAAGGTGGCCATCGAATTCCGCATGAGGTTCCACAAGCCTGTCGTGGTCGACATGTTCTGCTACCGCCGCTTCGGCCACAATGAGGGCGACGAACCGGCCTTCACCCAGCCGATCATGTATCGCAACATCCGCAACCATAAGACGACGGTGCAGATCTATGCCGACCGGCTGATCGCCGAAGGCCACATCAGCCAGGCCGAATTCGACAAGCTGAAGGCCGACTGGCGGGCACATCTCGAGCAGGAATTCGAGGTCGGCCAGCACTATAAGCCCAACAAGGCCGACTGGCTGGATGGCGCCTGGTCGGGCCTGCGCACAGCCGACAACCAGGACGAACAGCGGCGCGGCAAGACCGCCGTGCCGGTCAAGACGCTGAAGGAAATCGGCAAGAAGCTGACCGAGGTGCCGAAGGATTTCGCGGCCCACAAGACGATCATGCGGTTTCTCGAAAACCGCCGCCAGGCGATCGAGTCGGGCGAAGGCATCGACTGGTCGACGGCCGAGGCGCTGGCCTTCGGCGCCATTCTGCTCGACGGCAATCCGGTCCGGCTGTCCGGACAGGATTCGGAGCGCGGCACGTTCTCGCAACGCCACTCCGTGCTCTACGACCAGCGCGACGAGACACGCTACATCCCGCTCAACAATCTGTCGGCGGCGCAGGCCGGTTTCGAGGTCATCAACTCGATGCTGTCGGAAGAGGCCGTGCTCGGCTTCGAATATGGCTACAGCCTGGCCGAGCCGAAGGCGCTGACGCTTTGGGAAGCGCAGTTCGGCGATTTCGCCAACGGCGCCCAGGTGGTGTTCGACCAGTTCATCTCGTCGGGCGAGCGCAAGTGGCTCAGAATGTCGGGCCTCGTCTGCCTGTTGCCGCATGGCTATGAAGGCCAGGGGCCGGAACATTCGTCGGCCAGGCTCGAGCGATTCCTGCAGCTTTGCGCCGAAGACAACATGCAAGTGGCCTACTGCACGACGCCGGCCAACTACTTCCACATCCTGCGCCGGCAGTTGAAGCGGGATTTCCGCAAGCCGCTGATCCTGATGACGCCGAAGTCGCTGCTGCGCCACAAGCGGGCGGTGTCGACACTGCCGGAGATGTCGGGCGAAAGCGCGTTCCACCGGCTGTTGTGGGACGATGCCCAGCAACTCCCCGGCCAGGCGATCAAGCTCACCAAGGATTCGAAGATTCGCCGCGTCGTGCTCTGCTCGGGCAAGGTCTATTACGACCTCTACGAGGAGCGCGAGAAGCGCGGCATCAACGACATCTACCTGCTGCGCGTCGAACAGCTCTATCCGTTCCCGGCCAAGGCGCTGATCACCGAACTGTCACGCTTCCGCAACGCCGAGATGGTCTGGTGCCAGGAGGAGCCCAAGAATATGGGCGCCTGGTCGTTCATCGATCCGTATCTGGAATGGGTGCTGGCGCATATCGACGCCAAGCACCAGCGGGTGCGCTATACCGGCCGGCCGGCCGCCGCGTCGCCGGCGACCGGGTTGATGTCGAAGCATCTCGCCCAGCTTGCCGCCTTGCTCGAAGACGCGCTCGGTGAATAGAACAGAGTTCGGCGAATAGAACAGAACCGACAGAAGAACGGACAGGCACAATGGCTACCGAAATCCGCGTCCCCACTCTTGGCGAATCCGTCACCGAGGCGACCATCGGCAAATGGTTCAAGAAGGTGGGCGACGCGATCGCCACCGACGAGCCGCTGGTCGAGCTCGAAACCGACAAGGTCACGGTCGAAGTGCCGGCCGCGGCCGCAGGAACGCTCAGCGAGATCGCCGTCAAGGAAGGCGAGACGGTCGAAGTCGGTGCTTTGCTCGGCATGATTTCGGCGGGCAACGGGGCAAAGGCGGCAGCACCCGAAGCCGCGAAGCCGTCAACATCCGAAGCGAAGCAGGACGCGGTATCGCAGGCCTCGGCGCCGACCGCCGCAGCCACCGTCAAGCAAGCCGCGGCCGAGACCGCAAAGATCGCCGGCGATGCCGGGCCGATCGAGGCGCGCGCGATGCCGCCGGCGCCAGCGGCGGCGAAGCTGCTGGCCGAGAGCAATCTCGCGGTCGACCAGATCTCGGGTTCCGGCAAGCGCGGCCAGGTGCTCAAGGGCGACGTGCTCGACGCGATCGCCAGGGGCGCTCCGTCGCAGCCTTCCGAGACGCCGAAGGCCCCTGCACCGGTCGCCGCCCGTGCGCCGTCCTCGGCCGACGACGCGTCGCGTGAAGAGCGGGTGCGCATGACCAAGCTGCGGCAGACCATCGCCCGCCGCCTCAAGGAAGCGCAGTCGACCGCCGCCATGCTGACCACCTTCAACGAGGTGGACATGAGCGCGGTGATGGCGCTCAGGACCAAATACAAGGATGTGTTCGAGAAGAAGCACGGCGTGAAGCTGGGTTTCATGGGCTTCTTCACCAAGGCCGTCACCCATGCGCTGAAGGAAATCCCTTCCGTCAATGCCGAGATCGACGGCACCGACATCATCTTCAAGAATTACGCCCATATCGGCGTCGCAGTCGGCACCGAAAAAGGCCTCGTCGTGCCTGTCGTGCGCGATGCCGACCAGATGGGAATAGCCGAGATCGAGAAAGATATCGGCAGGCTGGGCATCGCCGCGCGTGATGGCAAGCTGTCGGTCGCCGACATGCAGGGCGGCACGTTTACGATTTCCAACGGCGGCGTTTACGGGTCGCTGATGTCGACGCCGATCCTCAACGCGCCGCAGTCGGGCATTCTGGGCATGCACAAGATCCAGGAGCGGCCGGTGGTGGTCGGCGGCCAGATCGTGATCCGGCCGATGATGTATCTGGCGCTCTCCTACGATCACCGCATCGTCGACGGCAAGGAAGCGGTGACCTTCCTGGTGCGGGTCAAGGAAAGCCTGGAGGATCCGGAACGGCTGGTGCTCGATCTCTAGGCCCGGTCGAGGTGAGCCGGAGAATGGATCTGCGCCACCGAATGAGTTCCTCTCGTTTGCACTCCGGAATGTTTTTCGCAGCTGTGCTCGCGGCCGGCATTGCGCAGGCGGGATCGGCAGCCTTTGCCGCATGCCCGCTCGAACTCGCCGTCTATGGCGATGCCGAAAGTGCGGCCGAGATCGATTTCAGGCCGACCGGGGGATCGGCTGTCGTCACCAACACCTTCAAGATGGTGCTCGATAACGATGTCGTTCTCGACGGGATTGTCATGTGGACGCAAGGCGTGGCGCGGCCGCATGGTTCGCTGATGTACAAATGCCCGACAGGCGACGTCACCGGCGACGAGCTCGCCGCCTGCACGCTGTGGGAGGGGGTCGTCTACAGTGCGGATGACAAGGGCAACATCGCTCTGTTGCCGGCCGAAGGGGTAGATGCTCCGAAGACCCTGATCTTTCCCGACCTCGGACCGTCGCTGCAGAGGTCGACCGCCTATGGCGCCAACGGGTTTTCAAAGGTGCCGTGGGATGTTTTTTCGTTGAAGGGCTGTCAGGAATGAGCGCGGCCAAAAAAGTGCTGCTGGTGACCGGCGGCGGCCGCGGCATCGGCGCTGCCACATCCAGGCTTGCCGTCACGGCTGGATACCGTGTTGCGATCAACTACGCATCGAATGAGGCTGCTGCCACGGCGCTTGTCGAGGCAATCGAACAGGCCGGCGGCGAAGCGCTGGCCATCAAGGGCGACGTTGGCAGCGAGGCCGATATCCAGGCGATGTTCGAGAGGATCGATCATGTCTTCGGGCCGCTCGATGCGCTCGTCAACAACGCTGGCGTCGTCGACCAGAGGGCGCGTGTCGACGAAATGAGCGGAGCACGGCTGGAGCGCATGATGCGCATCAACGTCATTGGCCCCATGCTCTGTGCCCGCGAAGCGGTGAAGCGCATGTCGACCAGCCATGGCGGCAACGGCGGCGCCATCGTCAATGTCTCCTCGATTGCAGCGAGAATTGGCGGGCCGGGCGAATATGTCGACTACGCTGCCTCGAAGGGCGCGATCGATTCTTTCACGATCGGCCTGGCGCGCGAGGTAGCCGGCGAAGGCATTCGCGTCAACGCGGTCAGTCCAGGGATTGTCGATACCGAAATTCATGCCTCCGGCGGACAGCCGGATCGCGTCGAGAGGATGCGTCACGGCGTGCCGATGCAAAGGCCGGGGACCACCGAAGAGGTCGCCGCGGCAATTCTCTGGCTCCTGTCGGACGGGGCGTCCTATACGACAGGCGCGAATTTGGAAGTGGGCGGCGGCCGCTAATCCCAGCCAAGGCTGAGTGCAGACCAGAAGGACAAATCATGGCTTATGACGTCGTTATCATCGGATCGGGACCAGGCGGCTATGTCTGCGCCATCAAGGCGGCGCAGCTCGGCCTGAAAACGGCGGTGGTCGAGAAGAACCCGACCTTCGGCGGCACCTGCCTCAATATCGGCTGCATCCCATCCAAGGCGCTGCTGCATGCCTCCGAGATTTTTTCTGAGGCCGGCCACTCCTTTGATACACTCGGCGTCGAAATCAGCAAGCCGAAGCTCAATCTGGAAAAGATGATGGCGCACAAGGACGCGACAGTGGCGTCCAACGTCAACGGCGTCGCCTTCCTGTTCAAGAAGAACAAGATCGACAGCTTTCGCGGCACCGGCAAGGTCCTGTCCGCCGGAAAAGTGTCGGTGACCGGCGAGGACGGCAAGGTCGAGGAGATCGAGACCGGGAACATCGTCATCGCCACCGGCTCCGACGTCGCCGGCATTCCGGGGGTAAAGGTCGACATCGACGAGAAGGTAATCATGTCGTCGACCGGCGCGTTGTCGCTGGGCAAGGTGCCGGGCCACCTGGTGGTGGTCGGCGGCGGCGTCATCGGGCTGGAGCTCGGCTCGGTATGGGCGCGGCTCGGCGCCAAGGTGACCGTCGTTGAGTTCCTCGACACCATTCTCGGCGGCATGGACGGCGAGGTCGCCAAACAGTTCCAGCGCATGCTGTCCAAGCAAGGCATCGAATTCAGGCTCGGCGCCAAGGTGACCGGTGTCGCCAAGGCCACAAAGGGCGCCACCGTCACCTTCGAGCCGGTTAAGGGCGGCGCGGCCGAGACGATCGAGGCGGATGGGGTGCTGATCGCGACCGGACGCCGGGCCTATTCGGACAGTCTCGGGCTGAAGGATGCCGGGGTCGAGGTCGACGAGCGCGGCCGAGTCAAGACCGACGGCCATCTCACGACCAATGTCCCCGGCATCTACGCCATCGGCGACGTCATCGCCGGGCCGATGCTCGCCCACAAGGCCGAGGACGAGGGCGTGGCGGTGGCCGAGATCATTGCCGGCCAGGCCGGCCATGTGAATTACGGGGTGATCCCGAACGTCGTCTACACCAGTCCGGAAATCGCCTCGGTGGGCAAAACAGAGGAAGAGCTGAAGTCGGCCGGCATCGACTACAAGGCCGGCAAGTTTCCGTTCAGCGCCAATGGCCGGGCGCGCGCCATGCTGCATACCGACGGCTTCGTGAAGATCCTGGCGGACAAGCAGAGCGACCGCGTGCTCGGCGTCCACATCGTCGGCTTCGGCGCCGGCGAGATGATCCACGAGGCGGCGGTGCTGATGGAGTTCGGCGGCTCGTCGGAAGATCTTGCCCGCACCTGCCACGCCCATCCGACGATGTCGGAAGCGGTGAAGGAAGCGGCACTTGCGACCTTCTTTAAGCCGATCCACATGTAGGCCTTCCCAAGGAACCCCGGCAGCCATCTGACGGCTCAAACAAAAACGGCCCGCTTTTCAGCGGGCCGTTCGTATTTGAAGTCAGCAGCCGATCACTGCGGGGCTGGTGCGGGCGCCGGAGCAGGTGCTGGCTCTGCGGGTGCCGGAGCCGGAGCTGGTTCTGCTGGCGCCGGAGCGGGCGCTGGTTCTGCCGGCGCCGGGGCAGGTGCAGGCTCTGCAGGGGCCGGGGCAGGCGTCGGTTCAGCGGGCGCTGGCGCCGGGGCCGGCGTGGTTGCAGCCGGCGGTTCACCAGGCTCTGGCGCCTCACCGCTTGTTCCAAAAATATAATAAGCGACAATGGCCAGGATAACGACGACCAGGGCAATCAGCCAGCCGGTGCTGCCGCCACCCGACTTGGGAGGGGGGGTCGGAGTGGTGTACGGGTCGTTTGGATTCGCCATAAAAGTGTCCTCCGTGGATGAAAAGTATCAATCAACACACATCAACGCGCAATCGTTGAACAGGTTTCACGCTAGGAATCGAAAACGCCGAAAACAGGGCATTCTTCGCCGGGAATCGTTTGTCTGCAAGCACTTTACTCGCAAAACTCACCGTGATCGAGCCAAATTAGACCTTTCGACCGTCCTGTACTGAGACAATCCTCCGGCGACTCGGGCAAAGCGTCGCCCCGAGTCACGCCTTGCCGGGTCTGCAACTCGACCGTGCAACTCAGTCGACGGCAGTGACGGTGTAGCCGGCCTTGCGGAAATCCTCGACCAGGCCCTCCGCGCCAGGGAGGTGCAGGGCGCCGACCGCCATGAACACGTTGCCCTTGGCGAGGATCGGCCTGGCATGGTCGATCATCACCTTGTTGCGGCTGGTGATCATGATTTCCTCGAAGGCGGCATAGCTTGCTGAATCGTCTTCGTCGCCGGGAAGGACGGCACGAAACAGCGGCCAGAGCATGCCGGTGTCGCCGCGCTGGTAAAGCACGATCATGGTTTCATTGACGTCGTTCACCCTGTCGCCGAGCTTCAGGGTGTCGACGAGGCCCTTCATGTGAAACGCAAGCGGCAGCGAGGCCATGGCGCGAAGCTGCTCGGCGACGGTCTCCAACCCATCGACGGCCTTGCCTGAGGCTTTGGCGTCCTCTGCAAGCTTGATGTCGAGCACCGGCGTGCCGCCGGCCTGGCGGGCCAGTTCACAGGCCGGGAGCGCGACCATGGTCGACAGCATCCACGGCTTCATCTTGGCAACGCTCGCCGGTGGAATGCCGCGCGCGTCGAGCGCCTTGTTCACCGCCGCCGCATCGTCCGGCGACAGCAGCGAGGACAGCGTGGTGCTGTCGGTGAACATCATTAGCTCCGGCTCTTTCAGGAACGCCGCCATCATCTTCTGCTTGTCGAGCACCTCCGTGGTCTCGATGACGACAGTGTCGGCGGCGTCAAAGGCCTTTTGCGCGGCGGGCGGCAGCCTGGTCACGCGCGGGTCGGTCATGTGCATGGTGCCGAACAGGAAGGACGGTCTTTCGCCCGCCTTTTCCAGTTTCCACAACAGGCCCTTACCGTTCGGTGTCGCGGCCGCTTCCGTCTCGATCTTGCGGTAGGCGGCCGGGTCGTCCTTCTGCAAGGCCGACAGCATGTCGGCGCCGGCGCAGACCTGGGTTTCAGCCCCTGGGGTTTCAGCGCGCGCCCTGCCGGCGGCGAGCAGAGCGATGACGAGGAAAGAGAGGAAAAACAGGACGTTCAGCGCGACGAGCAGCTTCAGCGAAGCAAAGGCGGTGCGGTCGGCGATAGCAATGACGCGTTTCATGGCTCGCTTTTAGAGACAAAGAACGGCGAAACGGTTAACCGGCGCGGCAAAATTGTCTCGGACATCGTTCCACGGCGCATACCCTGGCTGCAACTTGCGAAATCATGCGTCGGCTACGCCCGCGGGTGGGCCGCTTCATAGATTTCGAGCAGCCTCGCGGTGTCGACGCCGGTATAGATCTGCGTCGTCGACAGGCTGGCGTGGCCCAAAAGTTCCTGGATGGTGCGCAGGTCGCCGCCGCGCCCAAGCAGATGTGTGGCGAAGGAATGGCGCAACGCATGCGGCGTGGCGGTGCCCGGCAGATTGAGCGCCGAGCGCAGCTTGGCCATGTCGCGCTGGACGATGGCCGGGTTGAGCGGGCCGCCGCGGGCGCCGCGAAACAGCAGACCCTTCGGATCGAGATGATAGGGGCAGAGCCGGCGGTATTGAGCGATCGCCCGCAGCGCGATCGGCAGCACCGGCACCAGCCGCGTCTTGCCGCCCTTGCCGGTGACGCGCAGCACCGTTTCATCAGGCGACGACAGATCGCCGCCGGACAGGCCGAGCGCCTCGGAAATGCGCAGGCCCGAGCCGTAGAGCAGCGTCAGCACGGCGGCGTTGCGGGCGGCGATCCACGGTTGCTCCGCCAGCTGGCCTTCCACCGAAACGACGTGTTTCGCATCGCTTGCCGTCAGCGGCTTGGGTAGCGACTTCGGCTGCCGCGGCGCGCGCAGTGCCGCAGCACCCGCCGCATTGACGAGGCCGCGCCGCTCCAGAAAGCGCAGCAGCGAGCGGATGCCGGCGAGCCCCCGCCCGAGCGTGCGGGCGCCGGCGCCTCCGGCACGGCGGGCAGCCAGAAAGCCGCGCAGATCGGCCGGGCGCAGATCGGCTATATCCGAGATGCCGGGCGAGCCGCCGCAATGGCCGGTCAGGAAGTGCAGGAACTGGCGCGTGTCGCGCTCATAGGCTTCCACGGTTTCCGGCGACAGCCGGCGCTCGCGCGCCAGCATCTTGAGCCAGCTTTCGCGGGCCGCCTGAAGGTCTGGCTTGGCCGGGATGAGGAATTCCTGCATTGCGCTCTTCCGATATGCCGCTCTTCCATTTCCGGGCGATCTTCCGGCAGCCGGGTTAGGAAGCGGTGAAGAGCCGCGTCATTGAAATGACAAGAGCGTGGAGCTAGAGCAAGGCAAAGGATTTTTCCACCAATGACCAAACCGCAAAACCCTGTCCAGATGGCCGTGATCGGCGCCGCCCATGGCATCAAGGGCGAATTGCGCGTGAAAACCTTCACCGGCGATCCGCTGGCGCTGGCCGACTACGGGCCGCTCTATGCCAGGGACGGCCGCGCCTTCCAGATCGTCGACATCAGGCCGACCAATAACGTCGTGGTGGTGCGCTTCAAAGGTATCAGCGACCGAAACGCTGCCGAGGCGCTCGCCGGCACGGAATTATTCGTCGACCGCTCGATGCTGCCGGACGACGGCGAAGAGGACGAGTTCTATCATGCCGATCTCGTCGGTCTAACGGTCCGCGACGATACCGGTGCCGACATCGGCAAGGTCGTCGCCGTGCATAATTTCGGCGGCGGCGATATTCTCGACGTGACATTGGCGGGGCGCAAAGGCGTGCTGATCCCGTTCACGCAGGCTGCCGTTCCTGACGTGTCGATCAAGGACGGCTACGTCCGCATCGATCCGACGGCGGCGGGCTTGATCGATGACGAAGACAGCGATGCTCCCGGCAGCGATGGTTTCGACCCGAAGGGCAGGCCGCGCGGGCCGAAGGACGCCGGGGGCAACCGGTGAGTTTTTCCGCCTCGGTGCTGACGCTCTATCCCGAAATGTTTCCCGGTGCACTCGGCGTGTCGCTGGCCGGCCGGGCGCTGGAGGCCGGCACATGGTCGCTGGAAGCAATCCAGATCCGCGATTTCGCCACCGATCGCCATCGCACCGTCGACGACACGCCGGCCGGCGGCGGCGCCGGCATGGTGATGCGCGCCGACGTTCTGGCCAAGGCGATCGACCATAGCTCGCCACCGGGCGATCCACGGCCACGGCTGCTGATGAGCCCGCGTGGAAAACCGCTGACGCAGGTGCGTGTGCGCGAACTGGCCGCGGGGCCGGGCGCGGTGATCGTCTGCGGACGCTTCGAAGGCGTCGACCAGCGGGTGATTGACGCGCGGGGGCTGGAGGAGGTCTCGGTCGGCGACTTCATCCTCTCCGGCGGCGAGCCGGCAGCGCTGGTGCTGCTCGACGCCGTGGTGCGGCTGTTGCCCGGCGTGATGGGCAATACGGTGTCGGGCGATGAAGAGAGCTTTGAAAACGGCCTGCTCGAACATCCGCACTACACGCGTCCGCAGGAATTCGAGGGCCGGCAAATCCCCGAGGTTCTCACCTCGGGCAATCATCAGAAGATCGCCGCGTGGCGGCGCGCCGAATCGGAAAGATTGACGAAAGAGCGGCGGCCGGACCTGTTAGCCGCTCAGCCCCTGGTGAAGTAATAGAAGGTAAGAAACACGCCGACCCCGACGACGAAGCCACGCACGGCAATTTGCGGCACGCGCTTGGCGATCCAGACGCCGGCATAGCCGCCCAGCGCGCCGCCCGGTATCATGACGATCGCCTGCCGCCAGGCGATGAGGTCGCCGGAGACGAAGACCAGGATGGCTACTGCCGCGATGACCACGGCCAGCAGGTTCTTCAGCGCGTTGAGGCGGTGATAGTCGCCGGCCTGGGTGAGGCCGAGCGTCGCCAGCATCATGACGCCCATGCCGGCGCCGAAGAAGCCGCCATAGACGGCGGTGGCGAACTGCGCCAGGGAACCGACCAGCGAACCCACCGCGGCCTGACGGCCCGGCTTGGGCGCCGGCTTCAGCCACGGCCCAGCGGCGAACAGCGCGGTTGCCGCGAGCAGCAGCCAGGGCACCAGGACGCGGAACGACGGATTGTCGAGCGCCAGAAGGATGAGCGCACCGGCCAGCGCGCCAAAAGCCGAGATAAGGCCGAGCAGCAACGCGGTGCGCCAGAAATGCTTGATGTCGGACCAGTAGGCGAGCGTCGAGGTGATGTAGCCGGGAAATTGCGTCAGCGACGAGGTGGCGTTGGCGACGATCGGCGGCAAGCCGACCAGCGACATGGCGCCGAAGGTTATGAATGTCCCGCCGCCGGCTATGGCGTTGACGGCACCTGAGAGAAAGCCCGCGAAAAAGAGCAGGGCCGCATCGAGAACTGGCATGGAGGGTGTTGCCGCCGGAGGAAAGTCACGTTCTGCCCGACTTAAAAAGCTTGGGCCTTCAACGCAACCCCTGTGCCGGAAGATTGCGACGTTGACCAACGACCAAAAAAGAACGCGGCAAAGGCGTGACAAAGCGTCGAAATAGCTGTATGTGCGCGCCGAACCGGGAGAAAATCTGCCGGACCCGTCAACAATGACGGTGTAGTCGTCCCTGCCCGATGTTCTCGAACCCAGATGTTCTCGAACAAAGGGCATAGCCGAGCGGTCAATGGAACTGCAAGGCGAGTGTCGGACGCTCTGACTGTCGGAAGAACAAGAAGTGGATTTGTAGAGATGGATATCCTCCGTCAGCTCGAGGCCGAACAGGCCGCCAAGATCGAAGCCAAGCGCAAGCTTCCCGAATTCCAGCCCGGCGACACCGTACGCGTCCAGGTCCGCGTGACCGAAGGCACCCGCACCCGCGTCCAGGCCTATGAGGGCGTCGTCATCGCCCGCGCCGGCGCCGGTTTCCAGGAGAATTTCACCGTTCGCAAGATTTCCTACGGCGAAGGCGTGGAGCGCGTGTTCCCAGTCTTTTCGCCGATGGTCGAGGGCGTCGAGATCGTGCGCCGCGGCAAGGTGCGCCGCGCCAAGCTCTATTACCTGCGCGATCGTCGCGGCAAGTCGGCCCGCATTTCGGAAAACACCGGCGTGCGCGCCCGCAAGCTGAACGATGAGGAGCGCGATGCGCTGAACGCCGAGAAGGCCCGCATCGAGGCCGAGAAGGTGGCAGCCGCCCAGGCGCTGGCCGCCGAGAAGGCCGCGCAGGAAGCCGCCGAGAAGAAGGCCGCCGACGAGGCCGCCAAGGCCGAGGAAGCCGCTGCCGCCGAATAAGGCGAATTCAAAAACCATGTTTCGGAAAGGCGGCTTCGGCCGCCTTTTTTGCCTCGCGGAATGGGTTTCGATTTTGCCGGGCCGCCGGTGCGCAATCGAAACGGATCGTTCCGTAATGCCGTTGAAAGCATGGAATCCATTTTCGCGCGAAGCCGCATCAAGCCGGCTTGCAAGGCGCCTGCGGAAAGCTAAAGTCGGCGCCGGATTTCCTGCAAGCCTCGACAATGTCGAGGCCGTTCAAATGCTCGGGGTGTACCATGATCAAATCGAAACTGATGTTGGCCGGCCTGTTGGCTCTGGTACTTGCGCCCGTCGCCGGCCTGGCGCAGGCGCTGCCCGATCTCGGCGGCAAGAAGGTGGTGGTGGTGACGGAAAACGCCTATCCGCCGCTGCAGTTCATCGACGCCAAGACCGGCAAGCAGATAGGCTGGGAATATGACGCGATGAACGAGATCGCCAAGCGGCTGAATTTCCAGGTCGAATACCAGAACACCTCCTGGGACGCGATGATCCAGGCAGTTTCCGACAACCAGTACAACATCGGCATGACCGGCATCACCATCAAGGACGATCGCAAGCAGAAGGTCGATTTCTCCGACCCCTATATGCGCTCGGAACAGTTCATGCTGGTGCGCGGCGACGAGAAGCGCTTCACCGACGCCAAGACGCTCGGCGCCTTCAAGGACGGGCTGATCGGCGCGCAAGCCGGCACCACGCCGTTCTACACCGCTGTCTACAGCGTCCTCGACGGCAATGAGCAGAACCCGCGCATAAAACTGTTCGAGACGTTCGGCGCCACGGTGCAGGCGCTGAAGACCGGCGACGTCGATGTCGTGCTGACCGACGGCACTGCCGGCAAGGGCTATGTCGAGGCGTCCAATGGCGGGCTGAAGCTGATCGGCGGACCACTCGGCACCGAGGATTTCGGCTTTATTTTTCCGAAAGGCTCGGATCTGGTGAAACCGGTCAATGCGGCCATCGCCGCGCTGAAGGCCGACGGCACGCTCGATGCGCTCAACAAGAAATGGTTCCTTGATTACAAGATGGGGCAGTAGGACTTTTGTCGCGGACGTTGCGGGACGCGCAGGAACTCGCGCTGACTCTGTGCCCGTGCACCCCTCTCTGTCCTGCCGGACATCTCCCCCTCAAGGGGGGAGATTGGCTTTCGCATCGGCTTTCGCCAATTTTCAGCGTTGCAGAATGGGCGGCGACGTCAAGGCTGCCGATCTCCCCCCTTGAGGGGGAGATGGCCGGCAGGCCAGAGGGGGGTGGCCTGGCGCGACATTGGTTCGTCGGCGCGCCCTGATGGCAACGCCCGCATCTTCAACCGCCAAGTCCGACTTCCCCTGGTGGCTCGCCGTGGCCGCGGCGCTCGCCTTGGCAGCGGCTATCTTCATCGCCGCAAGCGACCTCTATGCCCAGGTTTTCGCAACCGTTGCCAAGGGCATCGGCATCACCGTGTTCGTCACAATGGTCGCCTTCGCGCTGGCCTCGGCGATCGGGCTCGGCATTGCGCTGATAGGCCTGTCGGGGTCGCGCTGGCTGCGCCAGATCGCTCGCTTCTATGTCGAGATCATTCGCGGCGTGCCAATGCTGGTGCTGTTGTTCTGGATCGCCTTCGCCGGCGCGCCGGCCTTGGTCGCGGGATGGAACGCGCTGACGGCGCCGCTGCAGAGCGCCGGCCTGTTCGGCGAGCTAATGATACGCGACGTATCGTTGCTATGGCGCGCCATCATGGCGCTGACCATCGGCTACTCGGCCTTCATCTCGGAGGTCTTCCGCGCCGGCATCGAGGCGGTCGAGAAGGGCCAGATCGAGGCCGCGAAGGCGCTGGGGCTGACGCGCACCCAGCGTTTTCGGCTGATCGTCTTTCCGCAGGCGATCCGCACCATCCTGCCGCCGCTCGGCAATGATTTCGTCGCCATGGTCAAGGATTCCTCGCTGGTCTCGGTGCTCGGCGTCGCCGACATCACCCAGATGGGCAAGATCTATGCAGCCGGCTCGTTCCGCTTCTTCGAGACCTATTCGATCGTCGCCTATATCTATCTCATCCTGACGGTCGGCCTGTCGCTGGCCCTGCGGGCGCTGGAGAAGCGGTTGCGCCGCCAAGATGAGCGATAGGCGGCAGGCGAGGACGGCGCTACCATGCGGCATATGTCCTGTGTCCGGAGAAAGCAGTGATCGTCGACAAAGCCAATGCGGCGCTGGATGCGGTGTATACGGCCGACACGCCGGAAGCGCTTGCCAAGGCCTACGCCGCCTGGGCTGCGACCTATGACAGCGAAACCGCCGCGCTCGGCTACCTCCTGCCGTTCCTGGTCGCCGCCTGGGTGGCGCGCCATGTGCCGTCAGGCGAGGGGCCGCTGCTCGACGCCGGCTGCGGCACCGGCCTGTCGGGACCGTCGCTCAAGGCGCTGGGCTATGAGGACATCGCCGGGCTCGACCTGTCGGCTGAAATGCTGAAAATCGCCGGCAGCCGGCAGGCTTACAGCGAGCTGAAACAGGCGATGCTCGGCGATCCGCTGCCTTGGCCGGATGGGCATTTCCGCGCCTTCTTCTCGACCGGCGTGTTCACCATCAGCCATGCACCGGCCTCCGGCCTGCATGAACTGGTGCGCATCACCAGGAAGGGCGGCCACGCCATCTTCACCGTTCGCGACCAGGTTTTTGCGAGCGGCGGGTTCCAGGCGACGTTCGACGAACTGGAGCAGGCGAAAAAATGGCGGCCGGTCGAAGAAAGCCCGTGGTTCCGCTGCTATGCGATCGCCGAACCTGAGGCGCTGGTGAAGACATTTGTGTTCGAGGTGGTTTGAATACCGGTTTGCAGAACCCAGGTTCTGCGAACGCCGCCGCGATTGCCGAAAAGCCAAAACATTGGTATGAGCCACGCCATGGAACAGCTTTTTGGCGATCCGGCTTACAAGGGGTTCGTGCTGCAGGACAGAAAACGCCTGCCGTCGCGGTTCTCGGCGCGCGTTTCCGGCGCTCTGACCAGCCGACTTCGCTGAGATATCCGGGCTAGGCCGTGTTTGCCGGCTAGCCGGCGCTAGTCGCTTCCCATTTTCATATCGACGGATTTACGCACATGAGCGCACCGCGCACCCTCTACGACAAGATATTCGACGACCATGTCGTCGACCGCCAGGACGACGGCACCTGCCTGCTCTATATCGACCGTCACCTCGTCCATGAAGTGACCAGCCCGCAAGCTTTCGAAGGCCTGCGCATGACCGGCAGAAAGGTCCGCCATCCGGAAAAGACGCTGGCTGTGGTCGATCACAATGTGTCCACCTCGCCCGAGCGCAAGTTCGGCATCAAGAACGAGGAAAGCCGCATCCAGGTCGAGGCGCTGGCCCGGAACGCCAAGGATTTTGGCGTCGAATACTATTCCGAGAAGGATATCCGCCAGGGCATCGTCCACATCATCGGTCCGGAGCAGGGTTTTACGCTGCCTGGCATGACCATCGTCTGCGGCGACAGCCACACCTCGACGCATGGTGCTTTCGGCGCATTGGCGCACGGCATAGGCACGTCGGAAGTCGAGCATGTGCTGGCCACGCAGACACTGATCCAGCGCAAGGCCAGGAACATGCTGGTGCGCGTCGACGGCGTGCTGCCGGAAGGCGTCACCGCCAAGGACATTATTTTGGCGATCATCGGCGAGATCGGCACTGCCGGCGGCACCGGCTACGTCATCGAATATGCCGGCGAAGCGATCCGCGCGCTGTCCATGGAAGGCCGCATGACCATCTGCAACATGTCGATCGAGGGCGGTGCCCGGGCCGGCCTGATCGCGCCTGACGAGACAACCTTCGCCTATGTCAAGGACAAGCCGCGCGCGCCGAAGGGCGAGGCATGGGACGCCGCGCTCGCCTACTGGAAGACGCTGCAGTCCGACGAGGGCGCGCATTTCGACAAGGTGGTCGTGCTCGACGCCGCGAAACTGCCGCCGATCGTCTCCTGGGGCTCCTCGCCCGAGGACGTCGTCTCGGTCCAGGGTATCGTGCCGAACCCCGACGATATCACCGATGAGAACAAGCGTACGTCCAAGCAGCGCGCGCTCGACTATATGGGCCTGACCCCAGGCACCAAGATCACCGATATCGCGCTCGACCGCGTCTTCATCGGCTCCTGCACCAACGGCCGCATCGAGGACCTCCGCGCTGTCGCCAAGGTGGTCGAGGGCAAGAAAGTCAGCCCTCACGTCGATGCGATGATCGTGCCGGGCTCCGGTCTGGTCAAGGAGCAGGCGGAGGCCGAAGGTCTCGACAAGATCTTTGTCGCCGCTGGCTTCGACTGGCGCGAGCCGGGCTGCTCGATGTGCCTTGCCATGAACGACGACCGGCTGAAGCCGCATGAGCGCTGCGCCTCGACCTCGAACCGCAATTTCGAGGGCCGCCAGGGTTTTAAGGGCCGCACCCATCTGGTGTCGCCGGCGATGGCGGCGGCGGCGGCGATCGCCGGCCATTTCGTCGACATCCGCGAGTGGAAATAACCCGCTGACGAGTTGCCAGAACCCGAACCGCGATGCGGTTCGGGTTTTCTTCACCCCGGGCGCCTCACGATCTCATGGAATTGCTCACGCCGGCCGGGTTGCTCCGCGGCGACCACCAGGGCCAGCTGCCGTTCGTCGAACAGCTTGAACCATTCGTCCCATTCGACCAGTTCGTAGCCGCCCGCGTTGACCGGGCGTTCGGCCTCATCCAGGTCCTGATAGGCATGCTGGCCGAAGACCAGCCTCAGCATAGCTTGCGTACCTGTTTCGGGCGACACGTCGACGATTGCCGGAAATCCAGCGCGCGCCGCGGCCCATGAGCGAATTGCCTCGTGGTCGGTCAGCATGATCGTATCGGCCATGAAAGTGTCTCCTGGTTGCTGCCGGAAAACGCCGGCCGCGGTTTCAAGTTCCGTGCAGCAGCTTCATGGCGTCGATGGGCTTTCGCCCGGCACAAGAAGTAAACGCGAGCTTCGGGGTGGCGGCCCGAACCGGCGAGGAAGGGCTGGAGCCGCTGATGCGCCGCGCCAACGAGGCGCTTTACAGGGCCAAAAGGAACGGCCGCGACAGCGTGCGGCTATCTGATGAATGGCCTGCCTATGAACGGTCGGAAACGGTGCTCGTAGTGGAACCGCTCAAAGCCGGCTGATCATCTGCGCCTGGGGCCACGTTAACGTCTTTTTCGCCCGTTCGTGATTTGCTGTCGCTGGGAGTGATAGAACCACATGGGCGGCGCAGAGTTCATTCTTGCAATCAACCTGCTCGTCGCCGGCCTACTGGCGGCTGCCTTCATGATCATCTCGTTTTATGATGTGGCGCGCGCGTCGGCTCGCTGGCTGGTCTTCGGATATCTGCTCGGGATGGCCTACTTCGCCATCGAGTTCAGCATTCCACTCTTCGACAATGCGCGACCCGCGGTCGTCGCGGGCTTCGCGGTTTTCCTTGGCGCCACCATCGCCTTCAATGGCGGGCTTGCGCGTAAATACGGCATGGCGCCGTCTTGGCTGCCGATGCTCGTCTTCCTGTTTGCGGCCACCGCGGTCGTGTATTTTGTGGAGGATTTGCCGCGCCAGTCGCTTGCCCGTATGATGGCCTACCAGCTTCCCTATGCCGCCATGCAGGTGGTCGGCGTCGGCATAGTCTGGTCGTCCAGGCAAAGACGCGACTGGCTCGACCATGCGCTGATGGCCGTTCTGGCGGCCAGCGTCCTGCAATTCGTGAGCAAGCCGTTCATCGCCCATGCATTGGGTGGCTGGGGCGTCAATCCGCAGGCCTATCTGCAGAGCAACTACGCTCTGGTGTCGCAATCGCTTGGCACCGTGTTCGGCATGGCAATCGCGCTTCTTATTCTGGTCATTCTGGTCCGTGACGTGCTCGCCGAGGCGACGTCGAAGTCGGAGACGGACACGCTATCAAGGCTGCTCAACCGCGGCGGCTTCGAACGTCATGCCGAGCTCGCGATGCGTGACGTCGCGCGCAAGGGTATTCCGGTCGCCCTGGTCATCGCAGACCTCGATCATTTCAAGAGCATCAACGACAGTTTCGGCCATGCATCCGGCGACAGGGTCATCGAGGCCTTTGCCGGCTTACTGCGTGATGCGGCCGCCGAGCATCACGTCGCCGGCCGCATCGGTGGTGAGGAATTCGCCATCATCCTGCCGGGAACCAACCTCGCCGCCGCGCGGCTCTTCGCCGAAGGCACGCGCAGCGCTTTCGGGGCGTTGCCGATCGACTGTCTGCCGGCGAACCATCGTTGCACCGCCAGCTTCGGCGTTGCCGAGCTCCACCCGACTGAGAATTTTTCCGACCTGCTGCGGCGCGCCGACGAAGCGCTCTATCAAGCGAAGGGCGGCGGACGCAATTGCGTGCGGATCTCGATAGGATCAATCGCCGCCCGGCAGCCGGCTGTCGCCAATGCCGGGCCGAAGATCAGCGGCAGGGGCTAAGCTCCGGCATCTCGCCGTCGGAAAGCCCGTACATATAGCTGCGGCCCTTGACGAAAACCGGCGGCCTGTAGCAGTCGCGGCTGCTGACATCGTCCAGTTCGTCTTGATAGACGATTTTGGGCCGGCCGGCGCCGACGTAATCCGACATTTCCTTGGCCAATTCGCCCTCGCCAACGAGGATGCGCTTGTAGCCGGCGGCGCTCTCGATGATGAGATTGCCGAACGAATCGGCATAGACGCGGTCACGCGTCCCGGCGCGTGCCGGCGCTGCGAATGCGAAGCCGATGGCCACCGCCACCAGGACGGCCATCGAGACGGGCGCCGGAAGGCGCGATCTGCCTGAATTCGAACGCATGGCGTCCCCATTTGTCAGAGGCCGAGTCTTGCTCGAATCACAAATTAACCTTTTCTTAACCATTGTTAAGAGGCCAGCCCTGTTGGACGCCAGGTCTCGGCAAACATGGTTAATATCCGCGGCCATCTTTCGGCCATGCTTGCCGCCACCATCGCGGCCGGCGCCGAGCGCGACATCGGTGATCTTGGCAAAGCATCGCGGCTGGATTGACGCGCAGGGAGGCAGCATATGGCGTTAGGCCGGACGTTTCGGGTGACGCTGGCCCTTTGTCCATTGCTGACCACAATTGCCTGCGTGTCTCAGACCAATGCGCCGAAGGCCGGAAATCCGCTCGCCGATTCACCGCAGCCGCGCACCGCGACCTATACTTGCGCCGACGGCGCCAGGATCACCATCGAAAATCTCGGCACTTCGGTGCGGGTGCTTGGCCCGGACGGCGCCAGCGAGGACCTGCCGGCCTCGCCAGCCAATCAAAACAGCCGCTTTGGCGCGGCGCATGACGCAATCGTGATCGACGGGCGCGACGCGCTGGTGATGAAGGGCGGGAGGACGCCGCTGACCTGCAAGCGCTAGGGGCATGCCGATATTCAGGTGAGGCCGGTCTGCAAACAGTGGTTTCCTGCGCTTCCGGCCTCCGCCGGCCGAAGCACTCATGAGCGGTAGCGGCAGTTAAGGCTACGGCCGGCGGAGGCCGGTACTCACGTACCCAAAAGTACGCTCCGTTCCGTTCTCGGAACCACTGTTTTCGCCACGGCCTGACCTGAATCTCAACATGCCCCAAGCCGTAGGATCGAAACCACATACCGCACCGCAGCGAACATTGCGCCGGCTTTGGGTCGCGCCCTAATCGATTGAAGCCAAACACCGCCTTTTGTCAGACTAAATTAGGTTTTCGAAACGATTTTCCGGCTTTGACGCGGTGCAAAAAGAGCATTAGAAACCGGGCTGTCCAAAGTCGCAACCGGAAGCGGTAATGCCGCATTTCCACCTGGGGCTCCAGAGACGCCGAACTGGGGGAGCCATGAGCAAATCACCAGCCACCCGCGAATTTGCCAGACGTGAACGGCCGCTTTCGCCGCATCTGACCGTCTATCGACCGCCGATCACGATGACGATGTCGATCATCCATCGCATCACCGGCGGGGCGCTCTATTTCGGCACGCTGCTGGTCGCGCTGTGGCTGATGGCGGCGGCGAGCTCGCAATCCACCTTCGATGCCGTCAACTGGGCCTTCGGCTCGTGGCTGGGGCGGCTGGTGCTGTTGTTCTATACCTGGGCGCTGATGCACCACATGCTGGGCGGCGTGCGCCATCTGATCTGGGACACCGGGGCCGGTCTTGAAAAGGACACCGCCTCCAGGGTCGCCTGGGCGACGCTGGCCGGCTCGGTCGTACTGACGCTGCTGATCTGGATCGCCGGCTACATGGCGCGGGGAGCCTGATCGTGAGCCACCACAACACCGACATGCGCACGCCGCTGGCCAAGGTCCGCGGCCTCGGCTCCGCCCGCGAGGGCACCGAGCATTTCTGGCGCCAGCGCCTGACGGCGATCGCCAACATTCCGCTGATCCTGTTCTTCGTCGGCTTTCTGATCGCGCTGAACGGCGCCGGCTATGCGCAAGTGCGCGCCGCACTTGCCAACCCGTTCGTGGCGCTGGTCCTGGCCCTGGTGCTGTTGTCCGGGCTCTACCATATGCGGCTCGGCATGCAGGCGATCATCGAGGATTATGTGCATGGCGAGGGCATGAGGCTGGCGCTGCTCGCCCTCAACACATTCTTTCCCGTAGTGGTCGGCGTCGCCTCGATCTTCGCCCTGCTCAAACTGGCATTTGGAGGCTGAAATTTTGGCCAAGGACGCGAACAACGCCAACACGGCGTCCGCCTACAGCTATGTCGACCACAAATTCGACGTGGTTGTGGTCGGCGCCGGCGGCGCCGGCCTGCGCGCCACGCTCGGCATGGCCGAACAGGGCCTGCGCACCGCCTGCATCACCAAGGTTTTCCCGACGCGGTCGCACACTGTCGCCGCTCAGGGCGGTATCGCCGCCTCGCTGTCCAACATGGGGCCCGATTCCTGGCAGTGGCACATGTACGACACCGTGAAAGGATCGGACTGGCTCGGCGACGTCGACGCCATGGAATATCTGGTGCGCGAAGCACCCGCCGCCGTCTACGAGCTCGAACACTACGGCGTGCCGTTCTCGCGCACCGAAGAGGGCAAGATCTACCAGCGGCCGTTCGGCGGCCACATGATGAATTTCGGCGACGGCCCGCCGGTGCAGCGCACCTGTGCGGCCGCCGACCGCACCGGCCACGCCATCCTGCACACGCTCTACGGCCAGTCGCTGAAGAACAACGCGCAGTTCTTCATCGAGTATTTCGCGCTAGACCTGATCATGGAGCCGGACGGCACCTGCACCGGCGTCGTCGCCTGGAATCTTGACGACGGCACCATCCACCGTTTTTCGGCAAAAATGGTGGTGCTGGCGACCGGCGGCTATGGCCGCGCCTATTTCTCGGCGACCTCGGCGCACACCTGCACCGGCGACGGCGGCGGCATGGCGGCGCGGGCCGGGCTGCCGCTGCAGGACATGGAATTCGTGCAGTTCCACCCGACCGGCATCTACGGCGCCGGCTGCCTGATCACCGAGGGCGCGCGCGGCGAAGGCGGCTATCTCGTCAATTCAGAAGGCGAGCGCTTCATGGAGCGCTATGCGCCGTCGGCCAAGGACCTTGCCTCGCGTGACGTGGTCTCGCGCTGCATGACGCTGGAGATTCGCGAGGGACGCGGCGTCGGCAAGAACAAGGACCATATTTTCCTCCACCTCGACCACCTCGATCCGGCCGTTTTGCACGAGCGCCTTCCGGGTATTTCGGAGTCGGCAAAGATCTTTGCTGGCGTCGACCTGACCAAGGAGCCGATCCCGGTGCTGCCGACGGTCCACTACAATATGGGCGGCGTGCCGACCAATTACTGGGGCGAGGTGCTCAACCCCACCGCCTTGAACCCGGACCAGGTGTCGCCCGGGCTGATGGCGGTCGGCGAAGCCGGCTGCGCCTCCGTCCACGGCGCCAACCGGCTGGGCTCCAACTCGCTGATCGATCTGGTGGTGTTCGGCCGCGCGGCGGCGATCCGGGCCGGCCAGGTGATCGACCGCAACGCGGCGATCCCGTCGCCCAACGAAGCCTCGGTCGACAGGATCATGGACCGCTTCGACCGGCTGCGCCACGCCAACGGCTCGACGCCGACGGCGGTTTTGCGCGAAAAGATGCAGAAGGCGATGCAGGACGATGCGGCGGTGTTCCGCACCCAGGAATCGCTGCAAAGCGGCTGCAAGCGCATTTCGCAGATCTGGGGCGAGCTCAAGGACGTAAAAGTGTTCGACCGCTCGATGATCTGGAACTCCGACCTGGTCGAGACGCTGGAACTGGAAAACCTGATGGCCAACGCCATCACCACGGTCTACGCCGCCGAGGCGCGCAAGGAGAGCCGTGGCGCACATGCGCGGGAGGATTTTTCGGCGCGCGACGACGCGAACTGGCGCAAGCACACGCTGTCCCGGCTCAGCGAGGCCGGCGAGGTGTCGCTCAGCTATCGGCCGGTGCACACCGAGCCGCTGCTTAGGGAAGCCGACGGCGGCATCAACCTGGCCAAGATCGCGCCCAAGGCCAGGGTGTATTGAGGTGAAATACTTAGCCGTCCCGATGCTTTCGATTGTTGCCGGTGGTTGCACGACGTCAGCTGACACTGTCTATCTTTATGATAACGCAGGCAGATTCTCAAAGATGTTTAACGACATCCCGGTTTGGAGGGACGCATCCAGCGCGCAGTCGTCAAACAGATTTTGGTTCGAGAAAGGCAATGGGCCAGTTAGGTGCGTGGTAGGAGACGGGGATTTGCCAGCCCGTGCCGCGAGAAGGCAAATTATAGAGAAAGCCGTGGAAGTGCGCGTATACGGCAGTTGCACGGGATTCGTAAATTCCCGCTATGTTCACGCGGAGAAATAGGGTGGCATTGGCGGTCGCAGCATATTCCGGCACGCCGATCCGAAAGGACCTGAGGTAATGGTCGAACTGACGCTTCCCAAGAACTCGAAGATCAAGGCCGGGAAAACCTGGCCGAAGCCGGAAGGTGCGACCAATCTGCGGGAGTACCGCATCTACCGCTGGTCGCCGGACGATGACGAGAACCCGCGCATGGACACTTATTTCGTCGACATGGACGATTGCGGGCCGATGGTGCTCGACGCGCTGCTCTACATCAAGAACAAGATCGACCCGACGCTGACGCTGCGCCGCTCCTGCCGCGAGGGCATTTGCGGCTCCTGCGCCATGAATATCGACGGTTCCAACACGCTGGCCTGCACCAAGGGCTGCGACGACATTTCCGGCGCGATCAAGGTCTACCCGCTGCCGCATATGCCGGTGGTCAAGGACCTGGTGCCAGACCTCACCAATTTCTACGCCCAGCACGCCTCGATCGAGCCGTGGCTGAAGACGGTGTCGCCCGAACCGGCCAAGGAATGGCTGCAGAGCCATGAGGACCGCGAAAAGCTCGACGGGCTCTATGAATGCATCTTGTGCGCCTGCTGCTCGACCTCATGCCCGAGCTACTGGTGGAACGGCGACCGCTATCTCGGTCCGGCGACGCTGCTGCAGGCCTATCGCTGGCTGATCGATTCCCGGGACGAGGCCAAGGGCGAACGGCTCGACAATCTCGAAGACCCGTTCCGGCTCTATCGCTGCCACACCATCATGAACTGCGCCCAGACCTGTCCCAAGGGGCTGAACCCGGCCAAGGCGATCGCCGAGATCAAGAAGATGATGGTGGAGAGAAGGGTTTAGCTTCGGACGGGTTGCTGCAGGGATCATTTCGTCGGTAGTGATCCTTCGCGCCGGCGCTGTCCCGCCGACTTCAAAGGAAGCCGACCCATGACCGATACCGAACTCCCCATCCTCTCTCCCGTCGAAGCGCGCGTGCTCGGTTGCCTGATCGAAAAGAAGGAACTGACGCCCGACATCTACCCGCTGACGCTCAATGCGGCACTTGCCGCCGCCAACCAGAAGACGGCGCGCGAGCCGGTGATGTCGGTCGAGCTTGTCGAGGTGAGACGAGCGCTTGGCCAACTCGAGCACAAGGGGCTCGTCAGGCAGGTCTTTGCCTCGCGCGTCGAGCGCTACGAGCATGTCGTCGCGCAGCGCTTTTCGCTGACCTCGGCGCAGATTACGCTGCTTGGGCTGCTGTTGCTGCGCGGTCCGCAGACCGCCTATGAATTGCTGGCGCGCAGCGAGCGCATGGCGCGGTTGCCCTCCATCGACGAGCTTCGCAGCAATCTCGACCTGTTGATCGGCCGCAAGCCGCCGCTCGTTCAGCAGATCGATCGTGGTCCCGGCCAGCGTGAGGACCGCTATGTGCATCTCCTGGGCGGGCCGGTGCAGCTGTCGGCTGCCGTAGCGCCCTTGCAAGCGCCTTCGCCGGCCTCGGATCTCGAAGCGCGCGTGCAGGCTCTCGAGGAAGAGGTCGCACAGCTGCGCGCACGCATCGACGCGCTGACCGGCGACGGACGCTGATGACCTTTTGAGGCGTTGGAGGGGAGCGCCCTCTCTAGGTATCTTGTTCGTTGCCCCTCACCCGCCTGCCGGCGACCTCTCCCCGTATAGTGACGGGGAGAGGGATGCTCATCGGCCGTTTCGGCAATTATCAGCGTTGCAAGAAGGGTGCCGTAGCTGCGGCCAGCTTCTTTCTCCCCGTCATTATACGGGGAGAAATGCCCGGCAGGGCAATGAGGGGCGGAGCCGGCTTCAACAATGATGGCTTCCTACACCGGCTGGAATTGGTCATATGTGAAGGCGCTCTCAGCCGAGCTTGGCGTCGAGCGAAACCTTTATGGCGCCGAGCGCCTTCGAGACCGGGCATTCGGCCTTGGCCTTCTCGGCCAGCTCCTGGAACTTCGCCGCATCGATGCCCGGCACCTTGCCGACCACCGTGAGCGCGCTGCCGGTGATCCCCGTGCCAGGGACCAGCGTCACCACCGCCTTGGCGTCGAGTTCGGTGGCGGGGGTGCCGTTCTCGGCCAGGAAGTGAGAGAACTGCATGGCGTAGCAGCCGGCATGCGCGGCGGCGATGAGTTCCTCCGGATTGGTGCCGGCCTTGCCGCTTTCGTCATCGAACCGCGCCTTGAACGAGTACGGCGTGCCTTTCAGGGCCGCGCTCTGCGTGTCGAGCGTGCCGTTGCCCTCTTTCAGATTGCCTTTCCAGACGGCGTTTGCGGTGCGGTCCATGAAGTCCTCCTTGATTGTGGTGGCTGAGCCGTGATCGGCGTCTGGTCGACTATAGCGCGCGCGGGCACTAAGGCCACCCGTGCTTTCGCGCCAATGGCGACGCGTAAAAAAAATCCGCGTGCAAAAATGTCGACTTCCATCTGCCTCGGCCGTCCTGCGGGCGGCCACGGGTTTCGTGGCCGAATGGAGGACACCATGAATAATCTGTTTTCTGCTCACTGGGGTGACACCGGCCGAAAGGCGGCTGAACAGGAACCTGACCGGTTGGATCGGCAACCTTCCGGTTTCGGTCGACTGCTTGCTGCGGTCGCCATGATAGGGGTTGCGGTATCCCTTCTCGATCATGCGGCGGTCAAAAGCCCGGCTGGGACCTTGGTCGCCAACAGTTCGTCCCAACAAGGAAGATGAGAGATGAAATATGTTTGCCTGGTTTATGGTGAGGAAAAAGACCTTTACGCGATGAGCCCGGAGAGGCTGGCCAGGCTCGACGCCGACTCGCTGGCCTATGACAAATCGGTGGAGCAAAGCGGCCGGCTGATCATCGCGCAGGCGCTGCAGTCGGTAAAAACCTCGAAAACCGTGCGCCGGCGCAAGGGCAAGCGGCTGATCACCGATGGTCCCTTCGCCGAGACCAAGGAGCAATTGCTCGGCTTCGTCATGATCGAGGCGGGGGATATCGACGAGGCGCTGGGGATTGCCGGCGGGATTCCGCTGGCCGAAATCGGCACCATCGAGGTCAGGGCGATCTACAACGTGCCGGGATCTTGAACATAATTCCGGTTGCGTCCGGCGGAATCGATTTCTTCGGCGGGCGCAACTTTTGCGTGTTGAAGCGAGACAGCACTTCTCCTATCGTCGCTGCGGTTGGGGGATTTCGGGCATGCATATACTGATTGCTGCAATTGGGCTGTTGGGAGCGGCGGCGTTCTGGTGGTATCGGATGAAGGCCATGAACGATGCGGCGCGCGAGGTCGCGGACGTCGTCGGGCGGGTGCAAGGCAACATTCGGCGCAAGAGGTTGCGCAAGCAGGCGGCGCTCTCACCGCTGACGGCGATCGACGATCCGGTCGTGGCGGCCGCGACGCTGATCACCGCAATCATTTCCGAGAACGGCCCTGTCCTGCCGCAGCGCGAAGCCGTGATTCGGTCGGTGATTTCGGAGATTGCAGACGACAAGAAGACCGATGAGGCCGTGGTCTACGCCAAATGGGCGGCGTCCCAGATCGACGATGCCACGATCGTCATCGACAAACTGGCGCCGTTCCTGCGCGAACGTCTCGATGTGACTGAGCGAAACGATTTGCTGCAGATGGTGAACCGCGCGGCGCAGGCTGGTGAGCAACCCCTAAAAATATCCGACCAGAGGATACTGCGGCTGCGCCAGAAGCTCGGCTTCGAGGTCAACTAAGGGTGTGCTGATATTCAGGTGATGCCGGCCCGTCAGTCGGGTTCAGATCGCCTCGCCTTTGAGCAGTTTCGGCGTGTCGCCGGACAGACCGGACGCCTGGCGGATGAAGAAATCCTTCAGCCGCGGCATGCGTTCGACGAGACCGAGGCCGATGTCGCGGACGGCGCGCAACGGGCCGATGTCGTTGGAAAACAGCCGGTTCAGGACATCGGTGGTGATGCCCATCTGCAGCGTGTCGAAGCGCCGCCACTGCTGGTAGCGTTCGAGCACGTCGAGCGCACCGACATCCTGGCCGAGCCGGTCGGCCTCGACCACCACTTCGGCCAACGCCGCCACATCCTTGAAACCGAGATTGAGGCCCTGGCCGGCGATCGGGTGGATGCCGTGGGCGGCGTCGCCGGCGAGCGCAATGCGCGGCGCGACGAAATCGCGGGCGATGGTCAGGCCGAGCGGCCAGGCACGTGGCCTGTCGGCGACGCGAATTTCGCCGAGCTTCAGTCCAAACCGCTGTTCCAGCTCGTGCTCGAAGACGAGGTCGTCGCCGTCGACCAGTTTTTCGGCGTCTTCCGACCGCTCGACCCAGACGATCGACGAGCGGTGGGTGCCGTCCTTGTCCGGCTTGAGCGGCAGCGTGGCGAACGGGCCGGCTGGCAGAAAATGCTCTTCGGCGCGGCCATTATGCGGCCGTTCATGCGCGACGGTGCAGACGATGCCGGACTGGCCGTAGTCCCATTTCACCGTCTTGATGCCGGCCATGTCGCGCAGCTTCGAGTTGACGCCGTCGGCGGCGATCAGCAGCCGCGCCTTCAGCGTCGCGCCGTCGGCAAGATGCACGGTGATGCCGGCGCCGTTGACGTCGAAGGCACTGACGGCGACGCCTTCGATGATGTCGATGCCGAGTGTTTCAGCGCGCCGGCGCAGGGCGCCGTTCAAATCCCTGTTGGCGACCATATGCGCAAACGCTTCGCCGGGCGCGACCTCGCCATCGAAAGTGAGAAACACCGGGCGCAGCGGATCGGAGGTGCGCGAATCGGTGACGATCATCTCGGTGATCGCCTGCGCCTCGGGGGCGATTTCGGCCCAGACGCCGAGCTGGTCGAGCATGCGGCAAGCGGCAGCGGCGATCGCCGAGGCGCGGCCGTCCTTTTGCCAGATTCCGGCGGGCGCGGCGTCGACGACAGCGACGGCCAGGCTCGGTCGTGCCTGTTTCAGCGATACGGCGGCGGCAAGGCCGACATAGCCGGCGCCGGCGACCAGAATGTCGAGCGCGGTTCGGTTTTTTGCATCCGCCTTGTCGAGCATGGCAAATTCCTTTCCGGCCAAATTCCTTTCCGGCCTTGACTGCCCGTCATTCCTGTCGGAAACCGCCATAACACTTTTGCGGCTTCTGATGCTCGCTTCGAGTGAAATATCGAAATTAAGGCGAACTTCGGAATCAAAACGACACGAGGGCGCGAAACATGACGGCGGCCATGGACGAGCTTCTCGGCATTCTCGACCTCGAGCAGCTGGAACACAACCTGTACCGTGGTCGCAGCCCCAAACTCGACTGGCAGCGTGTCTTCGGCGGCCAGACCATCGCCCAGGCGCTGGTCGCCGCCCAGCGAACGGTCGAGCCCGAACGCCACGTGCATTCGCTGCACGGCTATTTCATGCGGCCGGGCGACACCAAGGTGCCGATCATCTACCAGGTCGACCGCATTCGCGACGGCGGCTCCTTCACCACGCGCCGTGTCGTGGCTGTCCAGCACGGCCAGGCGATCTTTTCGCTGGAAGCCTCGTTCCAGCAGGACGAGGTCGGTCTCGAGCACCAGGTGCCGATGCCGCTGGACGTGCCGGCGCCCGACACATTGCTGTCGCAGCGCGAATTGATCGGCAAGTTCGGTGCGGCCGTGCCCGACGGCATCAGGCGCTACTGGGAGCGTGACCGGCCGATCGAGATGAAGCCGGTGATGCTGGAGCATTACACCAGCCGGGAGAAGCTGGAGCCGAAACAGAACATCTGGATCCGCACCACCGGCCCGGTTCCGGGCGATCGCGCCACGCAGGCGGCCGTGCTTGCCTATCTTTCCGACATGACGCTGCTCGATACCTCGACCTTTGCGCATGGCCGCGCCATCTTCGATAGCGACATCCAGGCGGCGAGCCTCGATCACGCGATGTGGTTCCATCGCAGCCATCCACTCGACGACTGGATGCTCTACACGCAGGACAGCCCGTCGACGCAAGGGTCGCGGGGGTTCACGCGCGGGTCGCTGTTTGCCCGCGACGGCACGTTGATCGCCTCGGTTGCCCAGGAAGGCCTGATCAGGCTGAAGCGGCCGCCCGCGGAATAGGCAATTTTGCAAAATTGCCTATTTTTTAAACAGATGCGCTGCCGCGACTATGAACAGTCAGCCGACAAACCTTCCCCAAGTCGTTATTTAACAGCAGCTTAACACCCTGCTTCGGCAACTGGCACGGAGCTTGAATCCTAGCGGGCACTCTCCGGCTCTCATGGGGATCGGCGAAGTCGTGCAAACGCGGGGACCCGCAACAGTAAAGGGTGAAACCTTATGAAAATCGTGATGGCAATCATCAAGCCGTTCAAGCTCGACGAGGTGCGCGAAGCGCTCACCGCAGTCGGCATCCAGGGCCTGACCGTCACCGAAGTCAAAGGCTACGGGCGTCAGAAGGGACACACGGAAATCTATCGCGGGGCGGAATACGCGGTCAGCTTCCTGCCGAAGATCAAGATCGAAGTCGCGGTCGGCCTGGACATGGTCGACAAGGCCGTCGAAGCCATCACTGCGGCGGCCAAGACCGGTCAGATCGGCGACGGCAAGATCTTCGTTTTCGGCATCGACCAGGCGGTGCGCATTCGCACCGGCGAAACAGACACCGACGCGCTTTGAGCTGCGGAAACGTATTCCAATGGAGAGTTCAATGAATATTCCTTCTACTTTGAAGTCGGTGGCGCGCACCGCGCTGCTGGGCTCACTCGCTATCGCAGCGCTGGGCACGGTCGCCGCATTCGCGCAGGAAGCGGCGCCGGCCGCACCGGCCGCGCCAGCGGCGCCGGCCTTTACCGTCGACAAGGGCGACACGACGTGGATGATGATCTCCACCATCCTGGTGCTGCTGATGACCATTCCCGGCCTTGCCCTTTTCTACGGCGGCCTGGTTCGCGCCAAGAATATGCTGTCGGTGCTGATGCAGGTCTTCACCATCACCAGCGTGGTCATGATCGTCTGGGTTTTCTACGGCTACAGCCTTGCCTTCACCCCCGGCAACGCCTTCGTCGGCGGCCTTTCCAAGATGTTTCTCGCCGGCGTCGACGTGACGACGGTGTCGGAAACTTTTACCAAGGGCGTCGCCATTCCTGAACTGGTGTTCGTGATCTTCCAGATGAGCTTCGCCTGCATCACGCCTGCCCTGATCGTCGGCGCCTTCGCCGAACGCGTCAAGTTTTCGGCTGTGATCCTTTTCACCATCCTGTGGGTCACATTCGTCTACTTCCCGATCGCGCATATGGTCTGGTTCTGGGGCGGCCCGAGCGCTTACAGCGACCCGTCGGGGCTCATCTTCAGCTTCGGCGCCATCGACTTCGCCGGCGGCACCGTCGTCCACATCAATGCGGGCATCGCCGGCCTTGTCGGCGCGCTGATGATCGGCAAGCGCATCGGCTACAACAAAGACGTCATGGCGCCGCATTCGATGACACTGACCATGGTCGGCGCGTCGCTGCTGTGGGTCGGCTGGTTCGGCTTCAACGCCGGTTCGAACCTCGAAGCCAACGCCTATGCGGTGCTGGCCATGGTCAACACCTTCGTCGCCACAGCGGCGGCGGCAGTGACCTGGATCGTGCTCGAAACGCTGCTGCGCGGCAAAGCCTCCATGCTTGGCGCGGTTTCGGGCGCTGTTACCGGCCTTGTCGCCGTCACGCCCGCCGCCGGCTTTGGCGGACCGATGGGCGTCATCGTGCTCGGCATCGTCGCCAGCTGCGTCTGCTACTTCTTCGTCTCGGTCGTGAAGAACAAGTTCGGCTACGACGACAGCCTCGATGTCTTCGGCATCCACTGCGTCGGCGGCATCATCGGCGCGCTCGGCACCGGCATCCTGGTCAATCCCGCCCTCGGCGGCGCCGGCATCGTCGATTATTCGACGGCCGACTTCGCCGCCGGCTATGCCGGCACGGCGACCCAGTTGTGGTCGCAGTTCAAGGGTGTCCTGGTAACCGTCCTGTGGTCGGGCATCGGCAGCGCCATCCTCTACAAGATCGTCGATATGATCGTAGGCTTGCGCCCGACAGCCGATGCAGAGCGCGAAGGGCTCGACCTCACCGCGCATGGCGAAGCGGCCTATCACCCGTAAGCCAGGCCACCTGTGGGTCTTGTCTGGGGCGGCCTCGGCCGCCCAACACCTTCCCTCCCGTCGTGACGCTCCCGAAAAGGGCTCACGCATTGAGGCCCGGACCGGTTCCGGGCCTCTTTTTTCGTGCGATGCCGCGCCCGGTGGCAGTCCAGGCTCGGTCACAATCGCTTGATCGGGCGCCTGATCGATCTTGGCGATGAAACATCGGGCTGGCCAGCGTGCCCGCCATTTGTGTGACTGGTTTCCAATCGGGGAGCGCCGGCACGCACCCATGGTTAATGCGGCCTTAACCTTCGCGCCGATAGTCTGGCATCCGAATCTGCCGGAGTGCGTCATGCGTCCGGCCAGTCCAAGACAGACGGGGAACGACGAATGCGTTCAGGGGCTACAGCACCGCTTGCGCTGGCCGATACGGGGCACGGCATCCGGGCGTTCGCGCGGCGTCAGGTCGGCCGGCTGCTTGGCGCCGGCCTGTTTGCGCTGGTCGCCTTCGGCGTCGCCAGCCTCGCCACCTGGAACGTCGCCGACCCAAGCTTCTCCCACGCCACCGACAACATCGTCACCAACGCCATGGGCTATGTGGGCGCTGTCTTCTCTGACCTAGCCATGCAGTTCTTCGGCCTTGCCGCGGTCGCGGCGCTGGTGCCGGCGGTGGCCTGGGGATTTCTGCTGTTTTCGGCACCCGGCGTCGACAGGCTGCCGAAGCGCGGGCTCGCCTGGTTCGGTTACGCGGTGCTTGCCGCGGCCATGGCCGGCTGCGTGGTGCCTCCCAAGACCTGGCCGCTGCCGACCGGTCTCGGCGGCGTGTTCGGCGACATGGTGCTGAAGATTCCCGGCCTCGTCGTCGGCGGCTATCCGACCGGTCTCATCGCCAGCGTGCTCGCCGTGCTTCTGTCCGCGCCGGCACTGTGGCTGTTTGCCTACGGCTCGGCGCTGATTGCACGCAAGAATGGTTTCGCCGTCCTGGAGCAACCGGCCGCAGCCGACCAGGACGACCTGCTTTTCGACAATGATGAGGACGAGGGCGACGAGGGCATTCTGGCGCTAGGCGCGATCACGCATTGGTGGCTGTCGTTGCGGGCCTATCTCCGCCGCCGCGCCGCTCGCCGCCGCGAGCGCGACGATTTCGAACCGGAGCCGCGCGCCAGCGCCTGGCGGCGCGCTGCCGAACGGGTCGAATCGGCCGAATTCGCCGAATCGCGGATGAGCGCCGACGGCCGGGCCCGCGTCGAGCCGGAATTCTTCGCCGCCATGGTCAACGACCGCAGCGCCTCGCTCGATCCCGACGACGCCGATGTTTTTGACGATGACATCGATTTTGCGCCGGAGCCCGCGGGCCAGCGCCGCGCTGCGCCCAATGCGAAGGTGCAGCCGTTCCGCTCCGATGCAGCCACCCGCGTCGCGGCGCCGGCGCCGCGGCCGGGGCCGGGCGCGCGGGGCCCGCGCGCCGCCCCGGCCGCGCGGATCGGCGCCGCACCAATCGCAAAGCCCTGGCGGGCTGTGCTGTGCGCGCCCAACGACCA
>NZ_JBVVQE010000017.1:0-120131 GCF_055811435.1 Mesorhizobium sp. WSM4837 | reverse complement strand
CCCCCCCGGGCCCGGCCCCACATCGGGCGGGCCCCCGCGCGGGGGGGCGGCCGGCCCGCCCCCGGCCGGGCCCCCCGCCGGGGGGGGCCCCCGGGGCGGCCCCCCCCCCCCCCCCCGCCGGGGGCGTCGGTGGCGCTTGGCCGGGCCTGGCGGATTTCGCCGGTCGGCGTCGCCGGCATGCTTGCCGTCGGCGGCCTGTCGATGACGATTTCAGGCTTTGCGCCGATCCATGCCACGGCCAAGGGCTACAGCCAGGCCGATGTGGCACTGCTGCTGTCGGCGATGCCGATCGGCACGTTGATCCTGCAGATCCCGCTCGGCTGGATTTCCGACCGCACCGACCGCCGCTTTGTGCTGGTCGCCGCTTCGGCGCTTGCCATGGTGGCGGGACTGTTCGCGCTGGGCTTCGATGGTGGTGCGCTGGCGGCGCTGGTCGTCATCTATGTGGTCTGGGCCGGCGCGTCGGAATCGATCTATTCGCTGGCCAGCGCACATGCCGCCGACCGCGCCGGCAAGGACGACATGGTGGCGCTGTCCAGTTCACTGCTGTTCGCGTGGTCGCTGTCCGGCTTCATCGTGCCCGGCATCGTGACCGGGCTTTCCGCCGTCTACGGAACCCAGGCCTTCATCCATGTGGCCATCGTCATTGCCACCGTTTTTTGCCTGTTCGTGCTGTGGCGCGTCGTGGCGATGTCGCCTGTTCCCGCCGCCGAGACCGGCAATTTCGCGCCGATGACGGCGCAGGCACCGCTGCCGGTCGATCTTGCCTTTCCGTCCGAAGAGCAGCGCCGGGCGGATAAGTAGCTATACCGGGAATCGTCTCACTGTCTGGTGACGGTTTCCTGCTGCGGTGCTTCCGGCGGTGGCGCGGGTATAGAAATGCCTTCGCTGTCGAAGGCCTGCTTGGCGCGTTTGGTGAGATCGATCTGGGTCGCGAAGAAATCCGCAGCCGAGGTCCAGTAGCGCAAGGTTATGGCGACGTTGCTGTCGCCGACGGTCGCCACAAAGGCAATCGGCGCCGGCTCCCGCCTGACGCGTCGCTCGGCGGCGGCGACGCCCAGCATGGTCTTTTGAGCGAGATCGATATCGTTCCACGAGCCGATGGTCAGGGTGATATCGGCGCGGCGGACGCCGTTGCGTGTAAAATTGCGGACGGGCTGGTTCCACAGCGTCGAATTGGGAGCGAGCACGTAAACGCCTTCGACCGTTCTCAGTGTGGTGGCGAACAGCCCGATTTCCTCGATGGTCCCGGAAATGACCCCGACCTCGACATATTCGCCGATACGGAATGGTCGCAGCGCCAGCAGCATGATGCCGGCGGCAATGTTCTGCAGCGTGCCCTGCAGCGCCAGGCCGATGGCCAGGCCGATGGCGCCAATGGCGGCAATGATCGAGGTCGTCTGGACGCCGAACTGGCCGAGCACCATGACGACGACGAGGATCAGTATGGCGTAGCGGACGATCCTAGAGAAGAAGTGGCGCAGCGTCGTGTCGAAGCCATGGATATGGCCGAGGCCGGCGTAGATCGAGCGCTTGGCAAGGCCAGCGACGATATAGCCGAGGACCAGCAGGATGACGGCGCCGATGGCCGAGAACGAGTACGAGACGATCAGCGCGCTGAGCTGCGCAAGGCCGGACTGCACGGTAAGGAGAGCGTTCTGAGGGTCGACAGGCATGAGGGGGATCCGATTGGTCAATGCGCCGATAACCCTCGCCGGGCGGCAAGAGTTCCGATTTTTCTTCAACTGCGGAACTGGAGGAACGGTTCTTCGTTGGCTACGGCAGGGCTGCCGTCTTGAAACTGCAACGCAACTCTGCCTATCTAAGGGGTGTCACCTGCTTTGAAGGGTGATTTGGTTGTTCTTGCTGCGAAAGGAAATACACTGAGAACAGCACTTTGGAAGAAGGCCGACATCGTGCCTTCGCCGGCCGGGATCAGCGTAAACGACGCCGTGTCCCGCGCCATCAAGACAGTCCTTGCCAGTCTGGAAGACTCCAAGGCCGAAAACATCGTCTCAATCGACATTCAGGGAAAATCGAGCCTCGGTGACTATATGGTCATCGCGTCCGGCCGATCGCACCGTCATGTCTCGGCTGTCGCCGATCATCTCCTCAAGGCGCTCAAGGATGCCGGGCTCGGCACCGCGCGCGTCGAGGGACTGGCCGGCGCCGACTGGGTCCTGATCGATTCGGGCGACATCATCGTCCATGTCTTCCGCCCCGAAGTCCGCGACTTCTACAATCTCGAAAAGATGTGGCAGGCGCCGGACCTCGAGGAAGAGACCCTCCACTGAGCCGTATTGGTTGATGTATGTCGTTTACCAAAACCAGTGACCACTTTTGGTGACATGCATTAGCGGCTCTTCGAGGCAGGGATGAAAATCACCGTTCATGCCGTGGGCCGGATGAAAGCCGGCCCCGAGAAGCTGCTCGCCGACCGGTATTTCGAGCGCTTCGCCAGGAGCGGGCCGGCCGTGGGGCTCGAATTCTCAGGGGTCGTCGAGATCCCGGAGGGCCGCGCCCAGACCGCCAACGAGCGTCGCCGCGAAGAGGGCCAGAAACTGCAGGCGCAGTTGCAGCCTGGCACCGCGCTGATGCTGCTCGACGAACGCGGCAAGAGTTTTTCCTCCGAGGATTTCGCCGGGCGCATCGGCCTGCTGCGTGATAGCGGCCGCAAGGCGCTGGTCATCGCCATCGGCGGCGCCGACGGTCATGACCAGTCGCTGCGCGATCAGGCCGACCTGACGGTGTCGTTCGGCGCGCTGACATGGCCGCACCAACTGGTCCGTGTCATGTTGGGCGAGCAGCTTTACCGGGCGGCCACAATCCTGTCCGGCCATCCCTATCATCGCTCGTGAGCCGTTGCAGGTTCAACCGAAACCGGTGGATTGGCGTCAGCCGCCCGGATTTTCGCCTCAATGCGTCACGAGGCTGTTTTGCGGTCGGCGGGCTCTCGAACATGGTTGATTGTTCGTTAACGAAGCCACGCATAGAGTCGGGCTTCAATGGCTGAAGGTTGGAAATCGCGAACGGGCTTTTGGCGCGCAGGCTGCGGCTTGGCAGCGGCGGTGCTTGTGCTGTCGCTCGGTGCCGCGCGGGCGCAGAGCAGGCTCGACATGGCGCCTGATCCCGACCAGAGCCGCGCCGAATACGAACGGATATCGCAGGAGATCACACTGTCGTCGGAGCGGCTGGCCAAGCTCGCCGCCGACATGGCGACGGTCAAGAAGGACCATGCCTCGATCACCGCGGCGCTGATCCAGTCGGCGATGACCGAGCAGAAGCTCGGCCAGGACATCGAGGACATCGGTGCCAAGCTGGAAGGGCTGAAGGGCGACGAGCAGAAAATCCGTGCCTCACTGGCTGCCAGACGCGACGTTCTGGCCGAGGTGCTGGCCGCGCTGCAGCGCATGGGGCTCAATCCGCCGCCGGCCATCCTGGTCAAGCCGGAGGACGCGCTGTCGTCGGTGCGCAGCGCCATTCTGCTCGGCGCCGTAGTGCCGGAACTGCGCCAGCAGACCGAGATATTGCTGGCGGAGCTCAAGGAGCAGTCACGGGTGACGGCCTCGATCGAGGCGGAGCGGGCGCGGCTGACGGCGGCAGTCGCCGAGCAGACGGCGGAAAAGAAGCGGCTCGGCATGCTGCTCGAAGCCAAGCAGAAGCTCGAGGCCGAGACGCAAACGGCCCTGGCGGCGGAAAAGCAGCGATCCGCAGCACTGGCGGCCAAGGCCGGCAGCCTGAAGGAACTGATCGCCTCGCTTGAGGCCGACAAGGCCCGCAAGGCTGCGGACGCGGCGAAGGCAGGCGAGCAGAAGGCCGCCGCACAGAAAGCCGGGGAGCAGAAGGCAGCGGGTGCCGACAAGGCCCCGGCACTGGGGGCTCCGGCGCAGACGGCTCCGGCACACAAGGCCCCGGAACAGACGGAACTGGCGGCCCTGCCGGTGCCGGAAGCCAACCGGCTCACCGCCGCTGCGCCGTTTTCGGCGCTTCAGGGGCAGATCGCGTTGCCGGTCACCGGCAAGATCAAGCGGCGGTTCGGGGCCAGCGACGGTAACGGCGCAGTGATGCTCGGTGACATGGTTGCGACACAATCGGGAGCCATCGTCACCGCGCCGGCGGACGGAAATGTACTTTATGCGGGACCTTTTCGCTCTTATGGTCAACTCTTGATCCTGAACGCAGGTGACGGCTATCATGTCGTTCTCGCGGGGATGAGCAGAATCAGCGTCGCGTCTGGCCAGTCGGTGCTCGCAGGAGAGCCGGTCGGCGCGATGGGAGAGGCCCGGGTGGCGAGCACCTCGGCATCGAAGAATGGAAATGCCACGCCGGAACTCTATGTTGAGTTCCGCAAGGATGGAAAACCCGTCGATCCGACCCCATGGTGGGCGGACCGTTTGTCTGGAAGGACGTGAGATGATGCGGAAACTGTCGCTTCTGTTTGCCGGTGCGCTGATGGGCGCATCCGCGATGAGCCTGGTCTATGGCGCGCCCGGCTCGACGGCGAACGCTGCGGGCTCCGAGACCTATAAGCAACTGGCGATCTTCGGTGATATTTTCGAGCGGGTGCGGGCGCAATATGTGACGCCGCCCGACGACAAGTCGCTCGTCGAAAACGCCATCAACGGCATGCTTACCTCGCTCGACCCGCACTCCTCCTATATGAACGCCGAAGAGGCGCAGGACATGCGCGTGCAGACCAAGGGCGAGTTCGGCGGCCTCGGCATCGAGGTCACCATGGAGAACGACCTGGTCAAGGTGATCACGCCGATCGACGATACGCCGGCTGCCAAGGCGGGCGTGCTTGCCGGCGACTATATTGCCAAGATCGACGGCGAAGAGGTTCGCGGCCTGAGCCTCAACGATGCGGTCGAGAAGATGCGCGGGCTGGTCAACACGCCGATCAAGCTCACCATCCTGCGTCAGGGCGCCGACAAGCCGATTGAACTGACGGTGGTGCGCGACATCATCAAGGTCAAGGCGGTCAAGTTCCGGGTCGAGAACGACATCGGCTACATCAAGATCACCTCCTTCACCGAAAAGACCCATGATGATCTCGAGAGCGCCATCGAAACCATCGAGAAGCAGGTGCCGAAGGAAAAGCTCAAGGGCTACGTGCTCGATCTGCGCCTCAATCCGGGCGGGCTGCTCGATCAGGCGGTGAGCGTGTCCGACGCCTTCCTCAACCGTGGCGAGATCGTCTCGACGCGCGGCCGCGATCCGAAGGACGTCACCCGCTTCGACGCGCGGCCGGGCGATGATATCGACGGCAAGCCGCTGGTCGTGCTCGTCAATGGCGGCTCGGCCAGTGCGTCCGAAATCGTCGCCGGCGCGCTGCAGGATTTGCGCCGCGCCACGGTCGTCGGCACGCAGTCGTTCGGCAAGGGTTCGGTGCAGACCATCGTCCCGCTCGGCGAGAACGGCGCGCTGCGCCTGACAACGGCGCTCTATTACACGCCGTCCGGCAAGTCGATCCAGGGCAAGGGCATCACGCCCGACATCAAGGTCGACCAGCCGTTGCCGCCGGACCTGCAGGGCAGGGACCTGACGCGCGGCGAGTCGGACCTGAAGGGCCACATCAAGGGCAGCGAGGAGGGCGATGCCGGTTCAGGCTCGGCAGCCTACGTGCCGCCGGAGCCGAAGGACGATCTGCAGCTCATCTTCGCCCAGCAGTTGCTGCGCGGCGAGAAGACCGATCCGGCGTTCCCGCCGAATCCGGACAAGGCTGTGCTGAACCAGTAGGTGCCGTGCTGAACCAGTAAAAGTCGATCAGCCGGACAACAGGTCTGGCTGCCTGATCGAAGCGATGTAATGCTGCCGGGGCTGCAAGGCCTCGGCAGTTTGATTCGGGGACCGCGGCTGGGGATGCGGCTTGGCTGACATCGGTAGTGACATCGAACGCCCACTCGGGCAGGCCGTCCGGCCGCCGCGCGCGGCCCGCAGGATCAGCGCTGGCGTGGTCGCGGCCACTGTCGTGGTGCTGGCCGTGATCGGCGTCTCCGGGGCGATTGCGCTGCGTGAAAGGCCGTTTCGAAAGCCGGAAGAAGTCGCCGTTTCGACGCCGAAGGCGACAGCCGTGGTCGAACCCGCAGCGCCGGTCACTGAACCGGCGCCGAAGGCCGAAGCAGCGTCCAAGGCGAGCATACCCAAGACGGGCGGGTCCAAGGCAAGCGGATCCAAGACGGGCGGGCCGCAGATCATCCACATGCAGACCGAAGCGGGCGACGGTCCGCCCGGGGCCATCGTCATCCACGACCCTTCGACGACCGGCCAGAACCTGAGGATCGCGCATATTCCCGACAGGGCACTGGTCGAGTCTGGCGAAACCGGTCCATTGCCGGTTCGTGCTGCCGACGGCAGGCGGCCGTTCGATGTCTATGCGCGACCATGGTCCGGCGCGCGCGGTGCGCGCGTGGCGATCGTCATCGGCGGGCTTGCCGTGTCACAGACCGGCACGCAGGCTGCCATCGCCAAGCTGCCGGCCGAAGTGACGCTGGGCTTCGCGCCGCAGGGCAACAGCATCGGCCGCTGGATGCAGGCGGCGCGGCAGAGCGGCCATGAGATCGTCATGCAGGTGCCGCTCGAACCGTTCGATTATCCGAATGTCAATCCCGGCCGCAACACGCTGACGGTCGTGGCGACACCCGACGAGAATTTGGAGAATTTGCGCTGGGCGCTGTCGCGGACGACCAATTACACCGGCGTCATGAACTATATGGGCGCTCGTTTTTCGGCCGATGCGGCGGCGATGGGGCCACTGATGGCCGAGCTTGGCAGGCGCGGCCTGGCCTATGTCGACGACGGTTCGTCGGCACGCAGCCTGGCGCCCGAACTGGCGTTGAAGAACGGTGTGCCGTTCGCCGCCGGCGACACGTCGATCGACGCCGTGCGTGACCGCGGCGCCATATTGAAGAAGCTGGACGAACTGGAAGCAACCGCGCGGGCGAAAGGCTTTGCCGTCGGCATCGGCTCGGCCTTCGACCTGACGGTCGACACCGTGTCGTCCTGGGTGATCGAGGCCAAGAAGCGCGGCATCGAGATCGTGCCGATTTCGGCAGTGGCGGTGGATCCGGAAAAAGGTTGAGCATGGCGAAGAAAAAACCGGTCGACCCCGAGACGCTGCCCTATCGTCGCTGCGTCGGAGCGATGGTCCTCAACGGAGACGGGCTGGTCTGGGTCGGGCATCGCATTGCCGAGCCGGACAGCGAATTCGCCGGCACGACGCAGCTCTGGCAGATGCCGCAGGGCGGCATCGACAAGGGCGAAGAGCCGCTGCAGGCGGCACAGCGGGAACTCTACGAAGAAACCGGCATGCGCAGCGTCTCGTTGCTGGATGAGGCGCCGAACTGGATATTTTACGACCTGCCGGCCCATCTGGTCGGCGTCGCCTTCAAGGGAAAGTATCGTGGCCAGACGCAAAAATGGTTCGCCTTCCGCTTTCACGGCGATTTGAGCGAGATTGAGATCAATCCCCCGCCGGGCGGCCACACCGCCGAGTTCGACAGATGGGCCTGGCGGCCAATGGAGGAATTGCCCGACCTGATCGTTCCGTTCAAGCGTCAGGTCTATGAGGACGTGGTTGCGGCATTCCGGCATCTGGTTGCGTAGGCCTGGCGCAAGCCGCGCTCGCGCCGACCACGGTTGCCGCGTCGGCGCGGTGGCCTTATTGATGGCCGATCCGCTGCAGACGGGATTGGCATGAACGGCACTTCCAAAAAATCTCTTTCTGAAAGGGCCGTCAAAGCCGCGCCGATCAGCGAAGTGGCGGCCGGCGCCATATTGACCGTCGATCTCAGCGCCATCCGCGAAAATTACCGGCGGCTCAAGGCGCGGTTGGGCGGTGTCGGCTGCGCCGGTGTCGTCAAGGCCGACGGCTACGGGCTCGGCGGGCCGCAGGTGGCCGCGGCGCTGGCGGCCGAAGGCTGCGCCGTTTTTTTTGTCGCGCATCTGGCCGAGGGTGCCTTGCTGCGCCAGGCGCTCGGCGCACGGGCGGCGATCCATGTGCTGAACGGCGTTCAGCCGGGCGCCGAAAGCGAAGCCGTCGCAGCGGAGCTGGGCGTGGTCATCAACAGCGCCGGCCAGCTCGCCGCCTGGCGCGCGGCGGCGCAGCGGGCCGGCCACAAGCTCAAGGCTGCAATCCAGGTCGACAGCGGCATGTCGCGGCTCGGCATGGCGGCAGCCGAGGTGGAGGCCGTCGCTGCCGACCCGCAGGCTTTCGATGGTATTGACGTCACCATCGTGATGAGCCATCTCGCTCGCGCCGACGAGCCCGAACATCCGGCCAACGAGCAGCAGCGGCTGGAATTCGAGAGGCTGCGCAGGATGCTGCCAAATGCGCCGGCCTCGCTCGCCAATTCCTCCGGTATCTTTCTTGGGCAGTCCTTTCACTACGACCTCGCCCGACCCGGTGCGGCGCTCTACGGCATCAATCCGACGCCTGCGCAGGAAAATCCGGTGCTGCCGGTGCTGCGGCTTCAAGCAAAAATCATCCAGACGCGCAGCCTCGAGAGGGGAGCCGGCGTCGGCTATGGCCATATTTTTCACGTCACCGATTCGCTGATCGCCGCAACGATCTCGCTTGGCTATGCCGACGGCTGGCATCGACGTGCGGCCTCGGCCGCCTGGTTCGAAAATGTGCGCTTGCCGTTCCTGGGCCGTGTGTCGATGGATTCGATCGTCCTCGACATTTCGGCCCTGCCGCCCGGCAGGCTGAAGGCGGGCGACCTCGTCGAACTGATCGGCCCGTCGCAGACGGTCGACCAGGCGGCCGGCCATGCCGGCACCATCGGCTATGAAATCCTGACCAGCCTCGGACACCGCTTTCACCGGCGCTATGTGAATGGATAGCGCGCGGGCTTTTTTTAGGCATGTGTCGTCGTCCCAAAACCTCCTGCCTACTTTTGGGCGACATGCTTGGGCACTTGGCCGACGCGGTAAAATCCGGCAGACAGAAAGCCACGATGCGCCCGCTGACAAGACATCGTTCTGGAGAGCTATGCGATGAAGATCTTCGTGCTGGGCGGCGGCGTCGTCGGGGTCACCACTGCTTATTACCTGGCCGAGGCCGGCCATGAAGTGACGGTGATCGACCGCCAGAAGGGCCCGGCGCTGGAAACCAGCTTTGCCAATGCCGGCGAGATCTCGCCAGGCTACGCCTCGCCCTGGGCCGGTCCCGGCGTCCCGCTGAAGGCGATCAAATGGCTGCTGATGAAGCATGGTCCTCTGGTGGTGCGGCCGACACTCGATCCACATATGTGGATTTGGCTGGTCAGGATGCTGCGCAACTGCACCGCCGAGCGCTATGCGGTGAACAAGTCGCGCATGGTGCCTTTGGCCGAATACAGCCGCGACACGCTGAAAGCGCTGCGCGAGGCGACCGGCATCGCCTATGACGAGCGCAGCAAGGGAACGCTGCAGCTTTTTCGCACGCAACAGCAGCTCGATGGCACACCCGGCGATGTCGAGGTGCTGAAGACATATGGCGTTCCCTACGAGATCCTCGATCCCGACGGCTGCATCGCGGCCGAGCCGGGCTTGGCAGGGATCCGTGAAAAGCTCGTCGGCGGTCTGCGGCTGCCGGGCGACGAGACCGGTGACTGCAAGATGTTCACTGACCGTCTGGCAGAGCTCTGCGCAGCGCGCGGCGTCACCTTTGAATACGACACGTCGATCAGGCGCATCGTGCGCAAGCGCAACCAGATCGCCAACATCAATACGAGCAAGGGATGGAAGGCCGCCGACGCCTATGTGATGGCGATGGGCAGCTATTCGGCAAAGTTCATGCGCTATCTGAAACGACCTATCCCGGTCTATCCGGTCAAGGGTTATTCGATCACCGTGCCGATCAAGGATGCTGCCGCAGCACCGGTCTCGACGGTGATGGACGAGACTTACAAGGTGGCGATCACCAGGCTCGGCGATCGCATCCGCGTCGGTGGCACCGCGGAGATTTCCGGCTTTGACCTGACGCTGCATGAATCGCGGCGGCGCACGCTCGAACATTCGCTCGGCGACCTTTTTCCAGGCAGCGGCGACATGCGGTCGGCGACTTTCTGGTGCGGGTTGCGGCCGATGACGCCGGACGGGCCGCCGCTGATCGGCCGCACCGAGTTTTCCAACCTCTATCTCAACACCGGCCACGGCACGCTCGGCTGGACCATGGCCTGCGGCTCGGCCAAGGTCCTGGCCGACATCATTTCCAGCCGGGTGCCGGACATCGATGTCCGCGATCTTGGACCGGAGCGATACCACCGGTAGGATCGGAAGGATCCTTCACGCATTTGAGCGGGGTGAGAAACTTGCCGCGTGACTCGGGATCAGGGTCCAACACACCTCGCCGCGTCAGAGAAAATATCGTCAGACGAACAGGCTTCGCTCCCGTTCCACCGCCCTGGTGATGAAGCTCGCGACGATCTGGACGCGGCGCAGCGGCCTGACCGATTCGTGATAGACCAGCCAGTAGGCGCGGCGAATGGGCGCGACGATGTCGACGGCCACCAGTTCCGGCATCGAGTGGGCGACAAAAGTGTGCAGGATGCCGATGCCGGCGCCGGAGCGCACCGCTTCGGCTTGGCCGAGCGCCGAGGAGATGGCGAAGCTCGTGCGCCAGTCGGCACTGAACTCGGCCGCATAGTCGAGCGAGGGGCTGACGATGAGGTCCGGCACATAGCCGATCAGCGTGTGCCGGCCAAGCTCGGCCGGCGTCTGCGGCAAGCCATGCGCGTCGGCATAGGCGCGGGACGCGAACAGGCCGAGCGTGTAATCGACCAGCTTTCCCGCCACCAGCCTGCCTTCGGTCGGTCGCTCCACGGTGATGGCGATGTCGGCCTCGCGCCTGGACAACGAGAAGGAACGCGGCACCGGCACCAACTGGATGGTGAGTTCGCGGTGAAGCGCCGTCAGTGCGCCGAGTCGTTTGGCCAGGAAGGCAACGCCGAAACCATCAGGGGCGCCGATGCGCACGGTGCCGGAGACGTCGTCGCCTTCGCCCGCCACGGTCGCGCGCGCGGCGATCATGTCGCCTTCCATGCGCTCGGCGATGTCGAGGAAACGCTCGCCCGCCGGCGTCAACTCGCTGCCGGTGGTCAGCCGGCGAAAGAGTTTTGTGCGCAGCGCATCCTCGAGCGCGGCTACGCGGCGCGAGACAGTGGCGTGGTTCAGCTCCAGCCGCTTGGCCGCGCCAAGTATCTGGCCGGCACGCGCCACCGCAAGAAAGATGCGGACGTCATCCCAGTTCATGAGGAGGGTCCGGATGACAATCGTCGACGTTGCGTTCCGTGGGGGGCGCGAAGGAACTCAATTTCTCTATCCTTGCCGCTAAGGGACCTGCGTCCCTATCACTTGCGGCAATTGATGCACAGGCGTCGCTCGCACTCTATTTTCTGCACAACGGTTGCGTTTCCGCTCACGTTGCCATCGGCGGCGCAAAGGCGGACAATGCCGCATCACAAATACAGGGAGAGAAAACCATGATCGACTACGGTCATTTCATCGGCGGCAAGCGTGTCGCCGGGACCAGCGGCCGCAAGCAGGACGTCATGCAGCCGATGGACGGCACGGTGCGCGGCACCGTGGCGCTGGCTTCGCAGGCGGAGCTGCGCGCAGCCGTGGAGAACGCCAAGGCGGCGCAGCCTGGCTGGGCGGCGACCAATCCGCAGCGGCGCGTGCGCGTCCTGATGAAATTCCTCGAACTGGTCGCCCGGGAATATGATGCGCTGGCCGACATTCTGGCGCGCGAGCACGGCAAGACCATCGCTGACGCCAAGGGCGACATCCAGCGCGGCCTGGAAGTGGTCGAGGTCTGCATCGGCGCGCCGCACATGATGAAGGGCGAGTTCACCGACGGCGCCGGCCCCGGCATCGACGTCTATTCGATGCGCCAGCCGCTCGGCGTCGTTGCCGGCATCACGCCGTTCAATTTTCCGGCGATGATCCCGTTGTGGAAGATCGCGCCGGCTATCGCTTGCGGCAACGCCTTCATCCTGAAGCCTTCGGAGCGCGACCCGGGCGTGCCGATGCGCATCGCCGAACTGTTCATCGAGGCCGGCCTGCCAGCGGGCATTCTCAATGTCGTCAACGGCGACAAGGAGGCGGTCGACGCCATCCTCGACGATCCCGATATCAAGGCCATCGGCTTTGTCGGCTCGACGCCGATCGCCCAGTACATCTATTCGCGCGGCTGCGCGGCCGGCAAGCGCGTGCAGTGCTTCGGCGGCGCCAAGAACCACATGATCATCATGCCCGACGCCGACATGGACCAGACCGTCGACGCGCTGATCGGCGCCGGCTACGGCTCGGCCGGCGAGCGCTGCATGGCGATCTCGGTGGCTGTCCCGGTCGGCAACGATACCGCCAATCGGCTGATGGAAAAGCTGGTGCCGCGCGTCGAAAGCCTGAAGGTCGGCCCATCGACGGATTCGTCCGCCGATTTCGGCCCGCTGGTGACGGCGCAGGCGCTGGAGCGGGTCAAGGGCTATGTCGATACCGGCGTCAGGGAAGGCGCCAAGCTGGTCGTCGACGGGCGCGGCTTTTCCATGCAGGGCTATGAGAACGGCTACTATATGGGCGGCTGCCTGTTCGACAACGTGACCGCCGATATGCGCATCTACAAGGAAGAGATTTTTGGGCCGGTGCTCTCGGTAGTGCGTGCGCCGACCTACGAGAACGCGATCAAGCTCGCCAACGATCACGAAATGGGCAACGGCGTCGCCATCTTCACCCGCGACGGCGATGCCGCCCGCGATTTCGCCTCGAGGGTCCAGGTCGGCATGGTCGGTATCAACGTGCCGATCCCGGTGCCGATCGCCTACTATACGTTCGGCGGCTGGAAAGCGTCTTCCTTCGGCGACCTCAACCAGCACGGACCGGACGCATTCCGGTTCTACACCAAGACCAAGACGGTGACCTCGCGCTGGCCGTCAGGTGTGAAGGACGGCGCCGAATTCGTCATCCCGACGATGAATTAGCCGGACGGTTGCTTGTCTGCGCGTCCTCGCCTTCGGCTGCGGGCGCACGGGCAGGCGTGAAGGACGGGGCCAAGTTCGTCATCCCGACGATGAATTAGCCAGTCGACAAACAGCTCCAGATTTTATGATTGAAGACGAAAAGGGCCCGGCCAGAAACCGGGCCTTTTTGCTGACCGGTCGCGGCCGCGTGTATGCCTGAACGCTAATGTGATGGAACCAGGCGGACTGCAGAAGCCTTAACTTGCAATCCTGCCGCAAAGGAGATGCGGCAGATCGACCAACGGCGTTGACGACAGCTTCGGGGGGTACGGCCGGCGCAAGGAGGTGTGAGATGACACGTCTCATGGTGTCGATACTTGGCGCGGCGGCTGCCGCGTTTTCCGCGGCCCCGGCAACAGCGGCCGAACAATGCGCGCCACGAGCCGACATGATCAAGGCGCTCGGCGAGAAGTTCCGGGAAAATCCAACCGCGATCGGCGTCGTCAATCCGAATGTGATTGTTGAAGTCTTCGTTTCCGATCAGGGCACGTGGACCATCCTCGCCAGTGACACACGCGGTCAAAGCTGCGTGGTTTCGGTGGGTGAAGGCTGGGAGAGCGCGGTGAAGACAGCGGCGCTGCCAGGGACCTGAGCCGCCTAGCGGGTGGCAGCCGCCTTAGCATAGCCGCGCGCAGGCCGCGGTTCTCGGCGACGACCATGAAACGATCCACAGGCGCCCCAGCGGGCGCCTGCTTGCGCTTTTTTGTTGCCGACACCATATATGGAACATAGTGGGAACATTTTGATTCGTCCCCGCTGATGACAGACCGGAACACGGAAAGGAACGACGCGATGATGATGACGTCGGGACCGGCCTGGATCGTTCCGGCAAAATGAGGGCTCTTCCTTTGCCGGACGTGATGGCAAAGGAGATGCCCTATGGCGCGCAAATCGCTGTTGGTTGGGTTGAAAACCCTCATTCTTGCTGGCGCATCGGCGGTGGGTACGAACGCCGCAAGCGCCCAATATCAATACTGCGTTGAACATCGCGATCTCGTCGCCCACCTGAGCGAGCAGTTCCAGGAAAGACAGTTTGCTTTCGGGCTGATCGGTCAGATGGCGATTATGGAAGTCTATGTCGCCGACAGCGGAAGCTGGACGATCATCGTCACCGACGTCGCCGGCAGAAGCTGCATTGTCGCGGCCGGCGAACATTGGGAAAACGTGGTGATCCCGACCGACCAGGACGCCTGACGAATTGAGCGATGCTCAGCGCCTGTGGGCGGAACTCAAAGAGCCTGCCGAAGCTTGCTGCCGATCTCTATCGCGTAGCGGCCGCCGCGGCATGGCCGCGCAGCAGCGCCATCAGACGCTTGGCATCCTTGGCGGCGGCGTCCTCGTCGCCGTCGAGGATCGAGCGGATCAGCGCGACATGGTGCTCGGCCGATTCGGCAAGCCCGGTGTCGGCCTTGTAGCGGAACCAGAAGCGGCGGCTGTGGGTCTGCAACGGGGCCGCCAGCCGCGCGGCGAAGGGATTGTCGGCCGCCAGCGCCAGCGCCTCGTCGAGCGCCTTGTCGGCCTGAATGAAGGCCAGCACATTGCCCGATATCACCGCCCTCTGCATGGCCAGTGCCGCGTCGTGAAACAGGTCGGCCGCCTCGCGGGTGACGAAGCGGGCGGCCGAGCGGGCAAGAACCACCTCGACGCCACGTCGTGCATCGAGAACGCGCAACCAGTCGCCGGGATGCAGCGGGGCAATGGCGATGCCGGCACGCGGCCGGACATCCAGCAGTCCCTCCCACGCCAGCCGCTGGATCGCCTCGCGCACCGGCGTGCGGCCGAGCCCCAGCCTGTCGATCAGCGCGCCTTCGGTGATGAAGCTTGCAGGCGCCAGTTCGAGCGTCACGATCATGTGCTCGAGCACGCGGTAGGCTTTCGCCGCCACTGGCTCGAATGCCGGGCTTGTTTCATTGAATATCAAAGGCGAGCTCCTGATATATTTTTGGTATATCATAGCGAAATCCGTGTTGACAGCCCGTTTCCTAATAAATATACGACTGATATATCAGATGGAGCACCGCTATGTGGACCGGAGTTTTCCCCGCCGTCACGACCAAATTCACTGAGGACGACCGCCTCGACCATGCCGAGATGGAACGCTGCTTTGCGCTGCAGATGGAGGCTGGCTGCGACGGCATCATCGTCTGCGGCTCGCTCGGCGAGGGGCCGATGCTCTCGCATGACGAGAAGATCGATGTGCTGAAGACCGCGCAAAAGATCGCCGGCGGCAAGCCGGTTCTGCTGACTGTCAACGAACCTGGCACCCGCGAGGCGGCGGCGATCGCGCGCCGCGCCGCCAGACAGGGCGCCAACGGGCTGATGCTGGTGCCGAGCCCGATCTATCACACCAATGCGGAGGAGACGGTTGCCGCACTGCGCGCCGTCGCCGAGGCCGGCGACCTGCCGGTGATGATCTACTCCAACCGGCTTGCCTACCGCGTCGACGTCACCGTCGATCAGATGGAGGAACTGGCGAAGGACAAGCGCTTCGTCGCCATCAAGGAATCCTCCGACGACATCCGCCGCTCGACCGAAATCATCAATCGCTTCGGCGACCGCTACGATTTGTTCACCGGCGTCGACAATCTGGCGTTCGAGGCGCTGTCGGTCGGCGCCATCGGCTGGGTGGCGGGGCTGGTCACCGCGTTCCCGCGCGAGACGGTCGCGATCTACCAATTGATGAAGCAGGGCCGCCGCGAGGAGGCGCTGACAATCTACCGCTGGTTCCGGCCGCTGCTCGACCTCGACGTGTCGACCTATCTGGTGCAGAACATCAAGCTCGCCGAAGTCCTGGCGATCAACACCAACGACCGCGTGCGCATGCCGCGCCAGCCGCTGTCGGGCGAGCGCCGCAAGATGGTCGAGAAGATCGTCCGGGATGCGCTGGCGGCGCGGCCGGAGCTGCCGAGGTTTTGAGGCAGGCTCTCTTCTCCCCGTTTACGGGGAGAAGATGGCGGCAGCCAGATGAGGGGCAGCGCCCACGTGCAAGGAATTTCCAAGTCGGCAAAAGCGGGGCGCCGCCCCTCATCCGCCCTTCGGGCACCTTCTCCCCGTGAACGGGGAGAAGGTGAGGACATCGCCATTATCGGCGCCGGCATCATCGGCATCTGTGTCGCCGCCTATCTGGCCGAGGCGGGGCGAAACGTCACGATCTTCGATCGGACGGGGATCTGCGAGGAAACGAGTTCCGGCAATGCCGCCGCCCTGGCCTTTTCCGATGTGCTGCCGCTGGCCCACAAGGGCATGATCAGGCACTTGCCGAAATGGCTTGCCGATCCGCTCGGCCCGCTCAGCATCCCGCCGGCCTATCTGCCGAAGCTGCTGCCCTGGCTTATCCGCTTCTGGCGCGCCGGACGAAGCGACCGCTACGCGGGCAGCCTCGCGGCGCAGGCCGGGATGATGCGGCTCGCCGAGGCCGAATGGGCCGGGCTGATGGCGCGCTCGGGCACCGGAAATATGCTGCGCGAGGACGGCTCGCTCGAACTTTACGAGAGCGAGACCGAGTTCAAGGCGTCGCTGCGCGGCTGGGCGGCGAGGCAACGGTTCGGCATCGGCTTCAGCCATGTCGAGGGCGATGCGCTCGCCGCCTTGCAGCCGGGCCTGTCGCCGCGTTTCGTCAAGGGCACTTTCGTGCCGGGATGGAAGACCGTTACGGATCCGAAATTATTGGGCAAAGCGATCTGGGCCTATGCCGAAACCAAGGGCGCGCGTTTCGAAAAGGCTCGGATCGACCACGTCGGGACGGGACAGGACGGCGCGACATTGACGCTGGCCGACGGCACGGTGCGGCAGGCACAATGCCTCGTCATCGCCGCCGGCGCCTGGTCGCATCTCCTGGCGAAACATATCGGCGACCGCATCCCGCTCGAGACCGAGCGCGGCTACAACACGACGCTGCCGAAGACCGCCTTCGACGTGAAGCGGCAACTGATCTTCTCCGGCCACGGCTTCGTCGTCACGCCGCTTGAAACCGGCGTGCGCGTCGGCGGCGCGGTCGAGCTCGGCGGCATTGAGCGGCCGCCCAACTACGCCCGCTCGAAAGCGCTGCTCGACAAGGCACAGAAATTCCTGCCGGGGCTTGACCCGGCCGGCGGCCGCGAATGGATGGGATTGCGGCCATCGCTGCCGGATTCGCTGCCGGTGATCGGTGGCGCCAGGCGGGCCGGCACGATAGTCTATGCCTTCGGCCACGGCCATCTCGGCCTCACCCAGGCGGCTGCCACCGGACGCCTGGTTCGCGATCTCATTCTCGGCCAAAATCCGGTGTTTGATCTGTCTCCGTTTTCTCCGAACCGCTTCTGACGGGATCTAGAAATGGCGCGCCACTCCTTCTTCTGCATCGACGGTCACACCTGCGGCAATCCGGTGCGGCTGGTCGCCGGGGGCGGACCGCTGCTCAACGGCGCGACGATGATGGAGCGGCGCGCGCATTTCCTGGCCGAATATGACTGGATCCGAACAGGGCTGATGTTCGAGCCGCGCGGCCATGACGTGATGTCCGGCTCGATCCTCTATCCGCCGACGCGGCCCGATTGCGATATCGCCATCCTGTTCATCGAAACCTCGGGCTGCCTGCCAATGTGCGGTCACGGCACCATCGGCACGGTGACGATGGCCATCGAGCACGGGCTGGTCAAGCCGAAGACACCGGGCTTGCTCAGGCTGGACACGCCGGCCGGCCTGGTCACCGCCGAGTACAGGCAGGTCGGCGACTATGTCGAGGAGGTGCGCATCACCAACGTGCCGTCCTTCGTCCATGCGGAGGGTCTGACTGTCGAATGTCCGCAGCTCGGCGAGATCAGCGTCGATGTCGCCTATGGCGGCAATTTCTACGCCATCGTCGAGCCGCAGAAGACCTATCGCGACATGGCCGACCACTCTGCCGGCGACCTCATCGCCTGGAGCCCGGTGGTGCGGCAGCGGCTCAACGAAAAATACGCCTTCGTGCATCCCGAGAATCCCGGCATCGGCCGCCTGTCGCACATACTGTGGACGGGTGCGCCGACCGACAGCCAGGCGGATGCACGCAACGCCGTCTTCTACGGCGACAAGGCGATCGACCGCTCGCCTTGCGGCACCGGCACCTCGGCGCGGATGGCGCAGCTTCACGCCAAGGGCAAGCTTGGGACCGGCGACGAATTCGTCAACGAATCGATCATCGGCTCGCTGTTCAAGGGCAGGGTCGAGAAGGAAGTCACGGTGGCGGGCAAGCCGGCGATCGTCCCCTCGATCGGCGGCTGGGCGCGCATGACCGGATTGAACACGATCTTCATCGACGATCGCGATCCGTTCGCGCACGGATTCGTCGTCAAATAGAGAGAGAATCCTGACGCAGGGGAATCGAACAGAATGCAAGGATCGATTGCCCAGACGGCGCAACGATCCCGCTCATCAACTTATTTTTACGGCGATTCTTTCGAAGCAGCGTGCATTTTGACGACGAATCGCCAAAGACATTGCGTTAGGCCAATGATAGGGTCGGCGATAGTCCAGAGGCCGGGAAGGGAAGAACGGGCAATCCGATTGCGTGCTTCAAAATCACGCATGCCGATTAAAGAATGACGTTGCAATCCGGGCTCGAAACTTTACGACTAGGGGAAATACGAAAAGGAATGCGTCTGCATGGGCGACATTCCAGGGGAGCCACGACAGCATGCAGTATTTTGTCCAGCAGCTTATCAATGGGCTGACGCTGGGATCGATCTATGGACTGATCGCGATCGGCTACACGATGGTCTACGGCATCATCGGCATGATCAATTTCGCCCATGGCGACATCTTCATGGTCGGCGCCTTCGCCGCCCTCATCGTTTTCCTCATCCTCGGCGCGATGTTCTATTCGGTGCCGGTGGTGATCGCGCTGCTGGTCATGATGATCGTCGCGATGCTGTTGACCAGCCTGTACAACTGGACGATCGAAAAGGTAGCCTACCGGCCGTTGCGCGGGTCGTTCCGGCTGGCGCCGCTGATCACCGCGATCGGCATGTCGATCGCGCTGTCGAACTTCGTCCAGGTGACGCAGGGGCCGCGCAACAAGCCGATCCCGCCGATGGTGTCCAAGGTCTATAATATCGAGGGCGTCAGCGTGTCGCTGAAGCAAATCGTCATCGTCATCGTCACCGCGCTGCTGTTGGCGCTGTTCTGGTACCTGGTCAACAAGACCTCGCTGGGTCGAGCCCAAAGGGCTTGCGAGCAGGACCGCAAGATGGCGGCGTTGCTCGGCATCGACGTCGACCGCACCATCTCGATCACCTTCGTCATGGGTGCGGCCCTCGCCGCCGTCGCCGGCACGCTGTTCCTGATGTATTATGGCGTTATCGCCTTCTCCGACGGTTTCACGCCGGGCGTGAAGGCGTTCACTGCGGCCGTGCTCGGCGGCATCGGCTCGTTGCCCGGCGCCGTGCTCGGCGGGCTCATGATCGGCTTCATCGAAAGCATGTGGTCGGCTTATTTCTCGATCGACTACAAGGACGTCGCGGCCTTTTCCATCCTGGCGATCGTGCTGATCTTCCTGCCTTCCGGCATTCTCGGCCGGCCAGAAGTCGAAAAGGTCTGAGTTCATGGCGGTCACCACGTCTCCGGAGCGCGACATCGTCGCCACTCCCATGCAGCGCGCTACGCGCGAAGCGCTTTATGCCGGCGCCATCGCGCTCGGCCTGTTCGTGCTGTTCATCGGCCTGAGGACCGATCAGAACATCTCCAACGAGCTGATCCTTGTACAGCGCTGGTGGCTTCTTGCAGTCGTGGTCGTGCTGACCATGGCCGGCCGTTTTCTCTATGTCGCCTACGGACAGCCTTTCCTGGCAAATCAGAAGATCGTCGACGTCGCCACCGGCCTGCTGCCGCAGAGCATGGCGGCGCGGTTCTTCCGCCTGCCGTATTTCATCGCTGCCATCGTCACAGTGGCCGTGCTGGTTTTCCTTGCCGGCTCCCTTGACGGATTGCTGGGGCCCGGCCTGGCCGGTTATGCACGGTTCCTGAGAGCGCTGGCGACCATCTACGCCCTCGCCTCGGTGATGTTTTATTTCCGAACCTTCATTCATGCCCATTTCTCGGCGTTGGGCATAACCGCACTGGCGCTCTACCCGATCATCGTTGTGCTGGTGCTTGCTGTGTATGGAGGATCGGTGGCCGCCGGGTTCCAGGGTTCTCTGAAATGGGTCGACAATTACGGCATTCAGATCCTGATCTATGTCATGCTGGCCTGGGGGCTGAACATTGTCGTTGGCCTCGCCGGCCTGCTCGACCTTGGTTATGTCGCCTTCTATGCCGTCGGCGCCTATGCCTATGCGCTGCTCGGTACGCAATACGGCCTGTCGTTCTGGATCCTGCTGCCTGCCGCCGGCGCCATGGCCGCCTTCTGGGGGGTGCTGCTCGGCTTTCCGGTGCTGCGCCTGCGCGGCGACTACCTGGCGATCGTGACGCTGGCCTTCGGCGAGATCATTCGTCTCGTGCTGATCAACTGGCGTGAGGTTACCAACGGCTCGGCCGGTATCTCCGGCATTCCCAAGGTCACGTTTTTCGGGCTGATGTCGTTCAACGTCTCTGATCCGAACTATATCGCCAAGGTCTTGGACATCGCCACGTCGAGCGCCTATTACAAGATCTTCCTCTACTACCTGATCCTCGGGCTCTGCCTGCTCACCGCCTTCGTCACCATAAGGCTTAGGCGCATGCCCGTCGGCCGCGCCTGGGAAGCGCTGCGCGAGGACGAGATCGCCTGCCGCTCGCTCGGCATCAACACCACCACCACCAAGCTCACCGCCTTTGCCACCGGCGCCATGTTCGGCGGCTTCGCCGGCTCGTTCTTCGCCGCGCGGCAAGGTTTCGTCAGCCCCGAATCCTTCATCTTCCTGGAATCGGCCATCATCCTCGCCATCGTCGTGCTCGGCGGGATGGGTTCGCTGGTTGGCATCGCCGTCGCCGCCATGGTGATGATCGGTGGCACCGAGGTGCTGCGCGAACTCGATTTCCTGAAGCAGGTCTTCGGTCCCGACTTCACGCCGGAACTCTACCGCATGCTGCTGTTCGGCATGGCCATGGTCATCGTCATGCTGTGGAAGCCGCGCGGCTTCGTCGGCAGTCGTGAACCGACAGCCTTTCTCAAGGAGAGGAGGGCTGTATCCGGCTCCTTCACCAAGGAGGGCCACGGCTGATGAGCGATGCGAACCCATCCGTGAACGATGCCATCCTGCAGGTCGAACATCTGTCGATGAAGTTCGGCGGTCTGGTCGCCATCGGCGACCTGTCCTTCCAGGTCAGGCGCGGCGAGATCACCGCGCTGATCGGGCCGAACGGCGCCGGCAAGACCACCGTGTTCAACTGCATCACCGGCTTCTACAAGCCGTCTGAGGGCATGCTCACGCTCAACCGGCGCGACGGCTCGAGCTATCTGCTCGAACGGCTGCCGAACCATGAGATTCCGGCGCGAGCCAAGGTGGCGCGCACCTTCCAGAACATCCGCCTGTTTTCCGGCATGACGCTGCTGGAGAACCTGCTGGTGGCGCAGCACAACAAGCTGATGAAGGCGTCCGGCTACACTGTCCTCGGCCTGTTTGGCTTCAGCGGCTACCGGACGGCGTCGGCCGAGTCGATCGATCTCGCCAGGCACTGGCTGGAAAAGGCCGACCTCGTCGATCGAGCCGACGATCCGGCCGGCGACTTGCCCTACGGCGCGCAGCGGCGCCTGGAGATCGCGCGGGCGATGTGCACGGGTCCGGAACTGCTCTGCCTCGACGAACCGGCGGCAGGGCTCAATCCGAAGGAATCAATGGCGCTCAACGCGCTCCTTATGGACATCAAGGACAACACCGGCACCTCGATCCTGCTGATCGAGCACGACATGGCGGTGGTCATGCAGATTTCCGACCATGTCGTGGTGCTCGAATACGGGCGCAAGATCTCGGACGGCAGTCCGCATGCGGTGCGCACCGACCCGCGTGTCATCGCCGCCTATCTCGGCGTTGAAGACGAGGACGTCGAGACGGTGCTGATCGAGGTCGGCGACGAAGACGTCATCGAGCAACTCGACACCGGCCCGGATTCGACGCACGGTCCGGGCTCGTCGTCCTCGTATTTCGCCGGACCGGTGACCGACACGGTCGGACACAGTGAGGGCGAACGCGTCACGGTGTCGAAGCGCGCGTCGAAAGCCGGGCAGGTCGATGCAAGGTCGGGCGCGGCGGCAAGGCCCGCATCGCCGGCCGAAGCCGACGCGAAATCCTCCGCGGCAAAGCCGGACGCCAAGGCTCCGGCAAAGCCCAAGACACCGGGCGACTCCAACCGGGGCGGAGGGAATGAATGATGGCCGGCACAACGCTGCTCGACATCAAGGGTGTCCAGACCTATTACGGCAACATCAGGGCGCTGAACGGCGTCGATGTCACCGTCAAGCAGGGCGAGATCGTGGCGCTGATCGGCGCCAATGGCGCCGGAAAGTCGACGCTGATGATGACCATTTTTGGTGCACCACGGGCGCGGGCGGGCACTATCACCTTCGCCGGCACCGACATCACCCAGTTGCCGACCCATGAGATCGCGCGCATGCGCATCGCCCAGTCGCCGGAGGGCCGGCGCATCTTTCCGCGCATGACGGTGATGGAAAACCTGCAGATGGGCGCCAGCCTCGACGACCTCAAGCACTACGACGAGGACGTCGAGAAGGTGTTCTCGCTGTTTCCACGCCTGAAGGAACGCATTGCCCAGCGTGGCGGCACGCTGTCGGGCGGCGAGCAGCAGATGCTTTCGATCGGACGTGCGCTGATGGCGCGGCCGAAACTGCTCTTGCTCGACGAGCCGTCGCTGGGCCTGGCGCCGCTGATCGTCAAGCAGATCTTCGACGCCATCCGCGAGTTGAACCGCACGCAGGGGCTGACCGTGTTCCTGGTCGAGCAGAACGCCTTCGGCGCGCTGAAGCTCGCCACGCGCGGCTATGTCATGGTCAACGGCAACGTGACGATGAGTGGCACCGGCAAGGAACTGCTCGCCGATCCGGACGTGCGCGCCGCCTATCTCGAAGGCGGCCATCACTGAGTTCAGGAGTCTTCATCATGCAGGGCATTCTCTATGAGGAACCCTCGGTCTGGCAGTTCTTCTTCGTCACCTGCCTGCTTGGCGGCTGGGCGGCGTGGATGACGGGCAAGGCCTGCGCCCAGACATGGCGCAGCTTCGTCCACTTGTTCGCCTATATGCTCGGCCTCGGCATCGCCGTGAGGTTCATCCATCACGCGCTGTTCGGCGGCACGATGTTCTCGCTGCACTACTACATCGTCGACACCATCGTCCTGATGATATTGGGCTTCATCGGCTATCAATACACGCGCACCAACCAGATGGTGACACAGTATAGCTGGCTCTACGAAAGAGCATCGCTTTTGAGTTGGAAACCAAAAGGTTGACGTTCATTATTAACGCCGTTTCGGGGATGAATCGGCGTGACAAGTGCCTGAAAATCGGCAAAGTACGCTTTCTGCGAGTAAAGGTGGGCATCGCATGAAAGCATCATCCACGCCCACTCTGTAAATGGGAGCGTTTTACATGAGAAAATCACTTTTGTCCGCCGTCGCCCTGACCGCGCTCGTCGCGTTCAGCGGAAGCGCGTGGGCTGACGTCCTGATCGGAGTTGCCGGTCCGATCACCGGCCCGAATGCCGCCTTCGGCGCGCAGTTGCAGAAGGGCGCCGAACAGGCTGTCGCAGACATCAATGCGGCCGGCGGCATCAACGGCGAGCAGGTCAAGCTCACGGTCGGTGACGACGTCTCCGATCCGAAGCAGGGCATTTCGGTCGCCAACAAGTTCGTCGGCGACGGCGTCAAGTTCGTGGTCGGCCACTTTAACTCGGGCGTTTCGATCCCGGCATCGGAAGTCTACGCGGAGAACGGCATCCTCGAGATCACGCCGGCCGCGACCAACCCGCAGTTCACCGAGCGCGGCCTGTGGAACACGTTCCGTACCTGCGGACGCGACGACCAGCAGGGCAGCATCGCCGGCGCCTATCTCGCGGAGAACTTCAAGGATGCCAAGATCGCGGTCGTCCACGACAAGACGACCTATGGTCAGGGCCTTGCCGACGAGACCAAGAAGGCGATGAACGCTGCCGGCGTGACGGAAGTCATGTATGAAGGCGTAAATATCGGCGACAAGGACTTCTCGGCGTTGATCGCCAAGATGAAACAAGCCGGCGTTTCCATCATCTATTGGGGTGGTCTGCACACCGAAGCCGGACTGATCATCCGCCAGGTGGCTGACCAGGGCCTCGAGGCCACGCTGGTTTCCGGCGACGGCATCGTGTCGAACGAACTGGCCTCAATCGCCGGTGACGCGGTTGCGGGCACGCTGAACACGTTCGGCCCGGATCCGCGTCTGATCCCGGCGAACAAGGAACTGGTCGAGAAGTTCCGCGCGCAGGGCTTCGAGCCGGAGGCCTACACGCTTTATTCCTACGCCGCCATGCAGGCGATCGTGGGAGCCGCCACAGCCGCCAAGTCGAACGATCCGATGGAAGTTGCCAAAGCTCTCAAGGCCAACGGCCCGTTCAAGACCGTGCTGGGCGATCTTTCCTACGACGAGAAGGGCGATCCGACGCTGCCTGGCTACGTCATGTACGAATGGAAGAAGGGCGACGACGGCAAATACACCTACGTCCAGAAGATGTAAGCCTGTCGACGACGACGACAATTCCGGAATGCCCGGCGCCTCGCGCCGGGCATTTTTCGTGTGTGCCGTTTTACCTTTCGTCGGAGCACCCTTTGCGCATTCGAGGGGACGCGCGGCGCTCTACCCAATGAGTGGATTTAAATCGGTTTAATCGTCGCCGCCCGATTTTGTTTGCGCTGCAGCATTTTCGCGTTAATCATGGCGCAGTCCCCCTTCCGTCAGCGTCCGGAGCCTTGTCCTTGGCAATCACGAAGATCCTTGTCGCCAACCGGTCCGAAATCGCCATCCGCGTCTTCCGCGCGGCCAACGAACTCGGCCTCAAAACCGTGGCGATCTGGGCCGAGGAGGACAAGTACTCGCTGCACCGCTTCAAGGCGGATGAAAGCTATCAGGTCGGGCGCGGGCCGCATCTGACCAGGGATATGGGGCCGATCGAAAGCTATCTGTCGATCGAGGAAGTGATCCGCGTCGCCAGGCTTTCCGGCGCCGATGCCATCCATCCGGGCTATGGGCTGTTGTCGGAAAGCCCTGAATTCGCCGAAGCCTGTGTCAAGGCCGGCATTATTTTCATTGGACCCAAGCCGGATACGATGCGCAGGCTCGGCAACAAGGTCGCCGCACGCAACCTGGCGATCGAGGTCGGCGTGCCGGTAATTCCCGCCACCGATCCCTTGCCGGACGACATCGAGACGGTGAAGGCGCTCGCCAGGACGATCGGCTATCCGGTGATGCTGAAGGCGTCGTGGGGCGGCGGCGGCCGCGGCATGCGCGCCATCCGCTCGGAAGCCGATCTCGCCCGCGAGGTGACGGAGGGCAAGCGCGAAGCGAAAGCTGCCTTCGGCAAGGACGAGGTCTATCTCGAAAAGCTGATCGAGCGCGCCCGCCATGTCGAGGTGCAGGTGCTGGGCGACACACACGGCAACGCCGTGCACCTGTTCGAGCGCGATTGCTCGATCCAGCGCCGCAACCAGAAGGTGGTCGAGCGCGCGCCGGCGCCCTATCTCGAAATGTCGCAGCGCGAAGAGCTTTGCGGCTACGCGCTCAAGATCGCGCGCGAGACGAGCTATATCGGCGCCGGCACGGTCGAATTCCTGCAGGATGCCGACAGTGGCAAATTCTACTTCATCGAGGTGAATCCGCGCATCCAGGTCGAGCACACGGTCACCGAACAGGTGACCGGCATCGACATCGTCAAGGCGCAGATCCACATCCTCGATGGCTTTGCCATCGGCACGCCGGAATCGGGCGTGCCGGCGCAGAAGGATATCAGGCTCAACGGCCACGCGCTGCAGTGCCGCATCACCACGGAAGATCCCGAGCATAATTTCATCCCCGACTATGGCCGCATCACCGCCTATCGCGGCGCCACCGGTTTCGGCATCCGCCTCGATGGCGGCACCGCCTATTCCGGCGCGGTCATCACCCGCTTTTACGATCCGCTGCTGGAGAAGGTGACGGCCTGGGCGCCGACGCCGGCCGAGACCATCGCCCGCATGAACCGGGCGCTGCGCGAATTCCGTATTCGCGGGGTGGCGACCAACCTCACCTTCCTCGAGGCGATCATCAATCACCCAAGTTTCGCCGAAAATTCCTATACGACCAAGTTCATCGATACGACACCGGAACTGTTCGCGAGCGTGAAGCGGCAGGATCGCGCGACCAAGCTGCTCAACTACCTGGCCGATGTCAGCGTCAACGGCCATCCCGAAACCCGTGGCCGGCCGCAGCCTAAGGCCGATGCGGCGGCACCCATGGTGCCCTACCTCAACGGCAACGTGCCCGATGGCAGCAAGCAGAAGCTCGACGCGCTTGGGACGGAGAAATTCGCGGCCTGGATGCGCGCATGCAAAGAAGTGCTGGTCACCGACACGACGATGCGCGACGGACACCAATCCCTGCTCGCGACGCGCGTGCGCACTTATGACATCGCCGGCATTGCCGGCACCTATGCACGCGCGCTGCCGCAGCTTTTGTCGCTCGAATGCTGGGGCGGGGCGACCTTCGACGTCGCCATGCGCTTTCTCACCGAAGACCCGTGGGAGCGGCTGTCGCTGGTGCGCGAGGCAGCGCCCAATCTGTTGCTGCAGATGCTTTTGCGCGGCGCCAACGGCGTCGGCTACACCAATTATCCGGACAATGTCGTCCAGCATTTCGTCAAACAGGCAGCAAGCGGCGGCGTCGACCTGTTCCGCGTCTTCGACTGTTTGAACTGGGTCGACAACATGCGCGTCGCCATGGACGCGGTCGGCGCCGAAGGCAAGCTGATCGAAGCAGCGATCTGCTACACCGGCGACATACTCGACCCGGCCCGAGCCAAGTACGACCTCAAATACTACGTCGCGCTGGCCAGGGAGTTGCAGACGGCCGGCGCCCATATCGTCGCGGTCAAGGACATGGCCGGGCTCTTGAAGCCGAATGCCGCCCGCGCACTGTTCAAGGCGCTGCGCGAGGCGACCGACCTGCCGATCCACTTTCACACGCACGACACGTCGGGCCTGTCGGCGGCGACGGTGCTGGCGGCGGTGGACAGCGGTGTCGACGCCATCGACGCGGCGATGGATGCCCTGTCCGGCAACACCTCGCAGCCTTGCCTAGGCTCGATCGTCGAGGCGCTGAAGGGCACCGAGCGGGATCCGGGCCTCGACCCGCAATGGATCAGGAACATCTCGTTCTACTGGGAGGCGGTGCGCAACCAGTATGCTGCCTTCGAAAGCGACCTGAAGGGGCCGGCCTCGGAAGTCTACCTGCACGAAATGCCGGGTGGGCAGTTCACCAACCTCAAGGAGCAGGCGCGCTCGCTCGGGCTGGAGACGCGCTGGCACGAAGTGGCGCAGACCTATCACGACGTCAATCTGATGTTCGGTGACATCGTCAAGGTGACGCCGTCGTCCAAGGTCGTCGGCGACATGGCGCTGATGATGGTGAGCCAGGACCTGACGGTTGCCGATGTCGAAAATCCGGCCAGGGATATCGCCTTCCCCGACTCGGTCGTGTCGATGCTGCGCGGCGACCTCGGCCAGTCGCCCGGCGGCTGGCCGGAGGCACTGCAGAAGAAGGTGCTGAAAGGCGACAAACCGATCACCGTGCGGCCCGGTTCGCTGCTGAAAGCAGCCAATCTCAAGGCCAGCCGCAAGGAGATCGAAGACAAGCTCGAGCGCAAGCTCAGCGAATTCGAATTCGCCTCGTGGCTGATGTACCCGAAGGTCTTCTCCGACTTTACCGCAGCGCAGGAAACCTATGGGCCGGTCAGCGTGCTGCCGACGCCGACCTATTTCTACGGCATGAAGCCGGAGGACGAGATCTTTGTCGACATCGAGAAGGGCAAGACGCTGGTGGTGCGCTGCCTGGCCATCGGCGATGTCGACGAGAAGGGCATGGTCACCGTGTTCTTCGAGCTCAACGGCCAGCCGCGCCGGGTCAAAGTGCCGGATCGGGCGCACGGCGCTTCCGCCGCCAAGGCGCGGCGCAAGGCCGAGCCCGGCAACGAGGCGCATGTTGGCGCACCGATGCCGGGCGTCGTCTCGGCGCTCGCCGTTGCCGCGGGCCAAGCGGTCAAGGCCGGCGACGTGCTTTTGTCGATCGAGGCGATGAAGATGGAGACGGCATTGCATGCCGAGCGTGATGGGGTTGTCGCCGAAGTGCTGGTCAAGACCGGCGATCAGATCGACGCCAAGGATCTGCTGATCGCATTCGGATGAGACAGAAATGTTGCCCAGGCAGAGTTGTCTGCGTCTGGCGGCAGCCCTTCATGCCGCATCGATAACAGCTTGACCGGTCGGCTCCGGTCGGGCATCGAACCGCTGCAAATTCGCCGCGACGGTTCGTGAGTCGCGGCATGGAAAACGACGCGGAGAGAAAATGGCCGACGACATCACCGAGACCAGCCAGACTGTTGCCGCCGGCCAGCTGCGAGCCTTCATCGAGCGCATCGAGCGGCTCGAGGAAGAGAAGAAGACGATCGCCGACGACATCAAGGAAGTGTTCGCCGAGGCCAAGGGCACCGGCTTCGACACCAAGGCGATGCGGTCGATCATCCGGCTGCGCAAGAAGGACCAGGCTGAGCGGCAAGAGGAGGAAACCATCCTCGACCTCTACAAAGCCGCACTCGGCATGGTGTAAGGCTGGTAACAGCCCTGGGCGCCGGTTGCGCCCGCAACGGGTCGAACCATGAGCGAATTCGACTTTGGCGGCCGCCGCGCCTCTGAGTTCCGCCAACGCGGCTTCTGGACGCTGTTCGCGGAACGGCATCCGGAAGAAAGGCCTCTGATGGCACGGCGCGGACCCTGGTTCTGGCAGCGCGGGCTGCCCGACTTCGCATTGGTCCTTTCCATGTATGTCGCGCCGGCGCAGAACCATGTCGGCGTCTTCTTCGGCCGCAACGAGAAGTTCGGTGCCACGGAAGCCTGGTCGCGGTTGAAGCCGTTCCAGCCGGCGATCGAAGACAGGTTGAAACTCAGGCCGGAACAGAGCTGCGAGGGCCTCGGCATCAATTCGCTGTGGCGCGTGAACTGTTTTGCCGAGGACAATTGGCCGGCCATGGCCGACTGGCTGGTGACGGAAGCATCGCGTTTCGAGCGCGCCGTTGCCGAGGTGCTGGGCGGGGGTGGCGAAGCCGGACCGTGAATTCGCGTCGCAGTGGCTTGAGTTAGTTCGGTTTCGCCGTGTCGCGGCCAATCCGATCGAGATGCTGTTGCAGCGCCAAATGGTCGAGCGCATCCACCCGCAGATTGGTGAACAGCGAGATGCGGTTGTTGAGCATGCGATAGGCATCGGCAAAGGCAAGATGCAGTTCGGCTTCGGTGCCGTCTGCCATGGCTGGGTCCGGTATCGACCAGAGCGCGGTCATCGGATGACCCGGCCAGATCGGACAGGATTGATTCGCGGTGCTGTCGCAAAGCGTGAAGATGAAATTCATTTCCGGCGCGTCGGGCTCGGCAAACTCGTCCCAGCCTTTCGAACGGGCGAAGCTCGTGTCGTAGCTAAGGCTTTCGAGCAGATGCAATGCGTAGGGATTGACCTCGCCCCTCGGCTGCGAACCGGCGGAAAAGGCCTTGAACCTGCCGCCACCGATCCGGCTGAGGATGGCTTCCGCCATGATCGATCGCGCCGAATTGGCGTTGCAAAGAAACAGCACGTTGTAGACATTATCGCTCATCTCAAGACCTCCCCTGGCAGGCGACTGGATGATGGGGGCGGCAGAGTCCGGCAAGGTGTCTTTGCCGAGACGCCGACAAGGGCGACGTAGAAAGGTTTCACGACCGTTTGATGACAATTTGTCAAATCATACGCTTGCGTGCCGATGATCGATTTGCGTTGACAGGCTTGCTGCTTTGGAAATCTCTGCGGCTGTCGAATGAGAGAAAGCCGTATCGATGAGTGCGCCGGAGACTTTCGAAGGCGAAGACGGCAAGTCAGGCCGTGCGGCGGGTTTCTTCCGCTCGCGCTGGCAAGGCACGGCCCCGCTAGACCGGCTGTTCTGGCGCGATCTTGTCCTTGTCGGCACGGCGATCAACATCGCCGTGTCGGTGCTGGCGCTGATCCTGCTCGGGCTGAAGCTGCCGCTCGCTCTCGTTCTGGCGGTGCATTTCGCGCCGGTGCCGTACAATTTCTTCCTGACTTTTGCGGTGTGGCGGACCGCCGAGAAAACCGGCGGCGTCAAGGCTTCGCTGATGACGCTGGGGGCCGTGCTGTGGCTGTTACTGGTGGTGGTGATCTGACGGGCAGTGCTGCCGTCAAAGGCCGGCGGAAGCCGTCCTTTGACAACGTTGAATTCCAGTCAGGCGGCCGGCTCGAATTTCAGCGCGACCCCGTTGATGCAATAGCGTAGGCCGGTCGGCGGCGGGCCGTCCTCGAAGACGTGGCCGAGATGGCTGCCGCAGCGGGCGCAGTGGCATTCGGTGCGGACCATGCCGTAGCTGCGGTCGACGGTCGTCTCGACCGAACCGGGCACCGGATCGTTGAAGCTTGGCCAGCCGGTGCCACTCTCGAACTTCAGCTTGGATTCGAACAAGGGCTGGTCGCAGCCGGCGCAGAAAAATGTGCCGGCGCGCTTCTCGTGGAGCAGGGCGCAGCTGCCCGGCCGCTCGGTGCTGTGGTTGCGCATCACCGCATATTGCTCCGGCGTCAGCCGGGCGCGCCATTCGGCATCAGTGCGGGTGACAGGGTAGATGTGACTATCCATTTTATGCCTCTTAGCTCATGCCGCTATTGGGCTGCTTCCCAAGTTCGCCTAAAATAGGCTTTTGTTACGGCGTTTGCCGATATTTCCAGTCCTGCCGCGAAGAATTCCTTAGGCGATCGCTGCGAGATACCGCGCAACAGACCTTGCAAATCCCGTCTTTGCATCGCCGATGACGTTCTGGTTCCACCATGCGCCATAGATATGGTCGAACGCGAAAGGCTCCAGTGCCGACGCGATGCGGAGTACCTTCGCCGCATTGAGCGGGATGTAGTTCGGGTAGCTGTACATGAAGCTGACATGGCGGCGGGTTGGCGTCACCTGCAGGATGTCGCCGGCCAGGATGGCGTCGCCGCCGTCGCGCTTCCAGTGCAGCACCTGGCCGCCGGCAAAGTGACCGCCGCAACGGATAAGTGTCAGCGAGGGGTTCAGGGCGCGCGTCTCGCCCTGCCAACTGACAACAGCCGGATGCGGCCGCATGATCCACTTGCGGTCATCGGCATGCAGATAAATCGGCACGCCGCCAAACGCCTCGCTCCACTCGACCATCGCCGAATAATAATGGCAGTGCGAAATGGCGATCGCGATGAGGCCGCCGCGGCGGTTGATTTCGGCCACCGCCTCGTCGCTGACCATAGAGATGCAGTCCCACAGCACATTGCCGTGCGGCGTCTGTGCCAGCAGCGCCCGCTGACCGATGGCGAAGCGCGGCTCGATGCCGAAGGCGAGCACGCCGGCGTCGTCCTTCATCACGATCCGATGCCCGGCGGCGAGCTCTTGCGGCGTGATCCAGGCCTGGCCCTCCCAGCGCACATATTGCCGCTCGTCCTCGCAGATCGGGCAACGTTGCGGCGGCGCGGCTGCCGCCGCGAACTGGACGCCACATTGCAGGCAGAGGAAACAGGTCGGACGTCCTGTTTTGCGTAAATCCATTCAGTGCTTCCTTGAAAGCTGCTTCGTCGCGGCCTCGAGTCCGGCGAGCGTCAGCGGAAACATGCGGCCGCCGAAGATGTCGCGGATCATGGCGATCGAAGGGGTAAAACCCCAGTGCTTTTCGCTTTCGGGGTTGAGCCATACCGCGTTCGGCCATTGCTGCAGCAGACGGCTGAGCCAGACGACGCCGGCCTCCGGATTCCAGTGCTCGACCGAGCCGCCGGGATGCGCGATCTCATAGGGGCTCATCGAGGCATCGCCGACGACGATCACCTTGTAGTCCGGACCGTATTTGTGGAGGAGATCGAAGGTCGGAATCACCTCCGCATGGCGGCGCCGATTGTCCTTCCACACACCTTCGTAGAGGCAGTTGTGGAAGTAAAAATATTCGAGCTGGCGGAATTCGGCGCGGGCGGCCGAAAACAGCTCCTCGACGCTTCTGATGTGATCGTCCATCGAGCCGCCGACATCGAAGAACATCAGCAGCTTCACGGCGTTGCGCCGCTCGGGCCGTGTCTGCACGTCGAGATAGCCGTGCTCGGCCGTGGCGTGGATGGTGCCGGGCAGGTCGAACTCTTCCTCGGCGCCTTCGCGCACCCAGCGACGCAAGCGCTTCAGCGCGATCTTGATGTTGCGGGTGCCGAGCTCGACGGCATCGTCGAAATTCCTGAACTCACGCTTGTCCCAGACTTTCACCGCACGGCGGTTGCGGCTCTCATGCTGGCCGATGCGAACGCCTTCGGGATTGTAGCCATAGGCGCCGAAGGGTGAGGTGCCGCCGGTGCCGATCCATTTCGACCCGCCCTGGTGGCGGCCCTTCTGTTCCTCCAGCCGCTTTTTGAGCGTTTCCATCAGCTTTTCGAAACCGCCCAGCGCCTCGACCAGCTTTTTCTCCTCATCGGTCAGGTGCTTTTCGGCAAGCCGCCGCAGCCATTCCTCCGGAATGTTCTCGACGTCGACCGGATTTTCGCCAGCCAGCGCTTCGACACCCATAAAGATGTGCGAAAAGACCTGGTCAAAACGGTCGATGTGGCGCTCGTCCTTCACCAGTGCCGAGCGGGCGAGATAGTAAAAACCCTCGACGTCATAGTCGACCAGCCCCGCCTCCAGCCCTTCCAGCAGCGACAGATATTCCCGGAGCGAAACCGGAACCCGCGCAGCCTTCAGTTCGAGGAAGAAGGGGATGAACATCGTCCGACTTCTATCTGTGCCCTTCGATCTTCTCGCGAGCGGCGCTGGCGATGAAGGCGGAACGCGTGAGGCCGCGTCGGCTCGCTTCGGCATCGATTGCCGCCAAGAGACCTGCGTCGAGCGACAGATTGGCTCGGACAGGCCGTCCGGAATCGATCAGCACGGGGATCATCACGGCAGATTCTCCGGCGGCGCTATCGATTTCGCCCAGTCGGAGCAGATCTGCCACCGTGCGTGTGTCGGGCAAGGGCAAGTGCTTCGCCCTTCGTGCCTCAGCCCATTCGCGAACGGCGGAGGTCGCGTCGGCTATCGCCTCCTCGGGACTTGCGCCACCGCCGTGACATCCGGGAAGATCGGGGACCCGCACTCCCCAGACATCATGTGCGCCGTCAAGAATTCCGACATAGTGCGTCATCATTCCTCCTTAAATCCATCCGGCAAGCCGGGCGATCGACCGTTCATCACATCAGATCATATTCGATGAAGCCGGTCCTGCGCGCCACGTGGTCGTAGAGCTTGCGCGCGGTGGTGTTGGTCTCGTGCGTCATCCAGTAGACGTTCTTGACGCCGATCTTGCCGGCTTCCTGCTTGACTGCTTCGATCAGGGCGGCGCCGACGCCTTTGCCGCGCACGTCCGGGTCGGCGAAAAGGTCCTGCAGATAGCAGTTGTTTTTTTCGGACCAGCAGGAGCGATGGTAGAGATAGTGCGTCAGGCCGACCGCCTTACCGCCGAGCGTGGCGATGAACCCTTTTGGTTCAAACTCACCCGCCGTGAACAGCCGCTTCCAGGTGACGGCGTAGACGTCTTCCGGCAGCTCGGTTTTGTAGAAGGTGAGGTAGGCAGTCCACAGACGCTGCCAGTCGGCGTGGTCGGATTGTGCCAGTGGGCGGACGGTGATCTCGGTCATTTCATTTCCTTCTGAAGCTTCGGGCCTAGGCTGCCCCGGTGCCCGGACGGCGGCAACGGTCCAGCAACGGGAAAGCGCTGTCCGCCGCATGCCCGGCCATCCGCTATGGCTTCGGGCGTTCGTCGCTCGAAAAGCCAAATCGTCGGCTTTTCGTCGGCCGACCGCTCCTCACCCCTGCCTTCTCGCCATGAAGGCCAGCCGCTCGAACAGATGCACGTCCTGTTCGTTCTTCAACAGCGCGCCGTGCAGCTTGGGCAGTGCGTTTTTCGGGTCGGCGCGCAAATCCTCGGGCGCGATATCGTCGGTCACGAGCAGGCGGATCCAGTCCAGTGCCTCGGAGGTCGACGGCTTCTTCTTCAGGCCCGGCACGTCGCGGATCTCGTAGAACTGGGTGAGCGCGGCGCGCACCAGGTTCTGCTTGATGCCGGGATAGTGCACGTCGACGATCCGATGCAGCGTCTCGAAATCGGGAAAGCGGATATAGTGGAAGAAGCAGCGGCGCAGGAAGGCGTCCGGCAGTTCCTTCTCGTTGTTGGAGGTGATGATGACGATCGGGCGCACGGCAGCGCGGATCGTTTCGCCGGTCTCGTAGACGAAGAACTCCATTCGATCGAGTTCCTGCAGCAAATCGTTGGGGAATTCGATGTCGGCCTTGTCGATCTCATCGATCAGAAGCACGACCTTCTTGGCCGTCGCGAAGGCATCCCACAGCTTGCCACGCTTGATATAATTGCTGATGTCGTTGAAGCGCTCGTCGCCGAGTTGGCTGTCGCGCAGCCGCGACACGGCGTCATACTCGTAGAGCCCCTGCTGCGCCCTCGTCGTCGACTTGACGTGCCATTCGATCAGCTCGAGGCCGAGCGCGGCCGCCACTTGTCTGGCCAGTTCCGTCTTGCCGGTGCCGGGCTCGCCCTTGACCAGCAATGGCCGCTCCAGCGCGATCGCCGCATTGACCGCCACCATCAGATCCTTGTCGGCGACATAGGCCGCCGTGCCTTCGAAACGCATTTTTGCTCCTCGGTTTTCATGGCAACCGTAAGGAGGCAGCCCGGCCCATGCAAGGCGCAGCGGCGAGGGCGCGGTGAAGCCTTGTGCCAGGAAACTCCCAGGCAGGGGTTTGTGACGAATTAAGCCACGGAGCATGGCCGTCTCTCTGGCGCTTCGCCGGCCATCGGCCTATATTGGGCGTGACGGTCTGCGCTTCCCGGCAGGAGAACATTTTCCCCGGGGCCTTAATGATCCCTAGGGAGCTGTCCCTGGGAAGACCCGTGGGTTTTCTCATACGGCGCCCACCTACTTTGTAGGTTCCCGGGATCGCTCTCTCCACCGGTTGTGTGGATCGTCACTCGACGCAAAGGATCCACGCTTCGGTGGATCATGCGGTGGAAAACGTCGCTCCTAAAACTCCATCCAAATCTGACCTTTTCTATCGTCGGCGCATGACATCCTCGAAAGACCTGAAAAGACAGTTGCGACGCGAAGCACTCGGGCGCCGCGACGCGCTCGATCCGTTCTGGCGGGTGGAGGCAGCGCTCGAAATGGCCGAGACGGCGCGGGACAGCATTGCGATGGAGCCGGGCCAGATCGTCTCCGGCTTCTGGCCGATGCGCTCGGAAGTCGACGTCCGGCCGCTGATGTTCGCCTTGCGCGAAAAAGGGGCACGGCTTTGCCTGCCGGCGATTCTCGACAAGACCACCATCGTCTTTCGCGAACTGGTGCGCGGCGCGCCGATGATCGACATGGGGTTCGGCACCGTCGGGCCGCATGAGGAGGCCGAGGTGCTCGATCCCCAGGTGATGCTGGTGCCGCTCGCGGCTTTCGACGCGCGCGGCCACCGCATCGGCTATGGCGCCGGCTATTACGACCGTGCCATCGCGCGGCTGGTCGACAAGGGGCAGCCGCCGCGGCTGATCGGCATTGCTTTCGACTGCCAGCAGGTGGCGCTGGTGCCGGACGAGCCGCATGACGTGACCATTCCGGAAATACTCACCGAGAGCGGGTTGCGCCGGTTCGCGCCGAAATTGTAGATAAGTTCCTGGACGCATGGTCTTTTCCGGAAGTCATGCAGCTTTTTGCTTCGCTGACCTTCGGTTCGGGATCATGTTTAGATGAGACTTCTCTTCCTCGGCGATATGGTCGGCAAGACGGGACGCACGGCGGTGTGGGAACAACTGCCCGGCCTGATCTCGGATTTCAAACTCGACTTCGTCATCGTCAATGGCGAGAACGCCGCCGGCGGCTTCGGCATTACCGAAGAGATCTTTCGCGAGACGATCTCGGCGGGCGCCGACGTCGTCACAACCGGCAATCATGTCTGGGACCAGCGCGATGCGCTGGCTTTCGCGCCGCGCGAGGAACGCTTTCTGCGTCCGTCCAATTTCCCCAAGGGCACGCCGGGGCGGGGCTCGGGCGTCTACATCGCCAGGAACGGCGCGCGCGTTCTGGTCGCCAACATCATGGGCCGGGTGTTCATGCATCCTGAACTCGACGATCCGTTTCAGGCCGGCGAGCGCGAGCTTGCCGCCTGCCCGCTTGGCGAACAGGTCGATGCGGTGGTCATCGATTTCCATGCCGAGGCGACCTCTGAAAAAATGTGCTTTGCGCACTTCGTCGACGGCCGCGCCAGCCTGGTTGTCGGCACTCACACGCATCAGCCGACCGGCGACCACCATATCCTCAACGGCGGCACCGGCTATATCTCAGACGCCGGCATGTGCGGCGACTATGATTCTTCGCTTGGCATGGACAAGGAGGAGCCGCTCAACCGCTTTCTGTCGAAGGTGCCGAAAGGGCGCTTCGAGGCGGCGAGCGGCCCGGCGACATTGTGCGGCGTCGGCGTCGACATTTCGGATCGCAGCGGCCTGACCGAGCGGATTGCGCCGTTTCGCCGCGGGCCGCGGCTCGAAGAAACCGCGCCCTCGTTCTGGTCATGACATTGATGTAAGCGATTGTAGTACCTAATTGCCGGCCACGCCTGCTTCAGATCGTAAGAGGGGACGACCTCCATGCAGCTCATCGAATTCCTGGCGCCGCATTTCGCCTTTGTCTCCGATCCGACTGCATGGGTAGCGTTGCTGACGCTGATTGTGCTGGAGGTGGTGCTCGGCATCGACAATCTGATTTTCATCTCGATCCTGACCAACAAATTGCCGGAGGCGCAGAGGGCCCGCGCCCGGCGAATTGGTATTTCGGCGGCGCTGATCATGCGGCTGGTGCTGCTTGCCACCATCTCGATCATCGTCCAGTTGACGGCGCCAGTATTCACCGCGTTCGGCCACGGGTTTTCCTGGCGCGATCTGATCCTGATCGCCGGCGGCCTGTTCCTCGTCTGGAAGGCGACCAAGGAGATCCACCACACGGTCGATCTCGAGGATCACCAGGACACGATGATGGGTGAGACGCTGCAGCTTTCGCTGGCCGGCGCCATCTTCCAGATCCTGCTGCTCGACCTCGTCTTTTCGATCGATTCGATCATCACCGCGGTCGGCATGACCGACGAGATCGCCATCATGTATATCGCCGTGATCGTGGCAGTCAGCGTGATGATGCTGGCGGCTGGACCGCTCGCCAATTTCATCGCCAAGAACCCCAGCATCGTCATGCTGGCGCTGAGCTTCCTGCTGATGATCGGCATGACGCTGATCGCCGACGGCATGGGCTTCCATGTGCCGAAGGGCTACATCTACGCCGCCATGGGCTTTTCCGCTCTTGTCGAGGGCCTCAACATGCTGGCGCGACGTCGGAGGAAGGCAAAGGCCGGCGCGGGGCACTGAGGTTGGCGGAGCGAAGCGACGGCGCGAAGGCCTGAGCTCTGCCTCAATTGTCGCGGCCATGCAGAACCTTGAGACGTCGGAGGGACAGCACCCCCTCTGTCCTGCCGACCCCGCAAGGAGGGAGATTGGCAGCTTTAGCGCTCCGCTCGTCCTGCAGCGTTGGAGATTGGCGAAAAGCCTCAGCGACATCCGATCTCCCCCTTGCGGGGGAGATGTCCGGCAGGACAGAGGGGGTGGGAAGGATCGCTGCAGAATGGCTTTTGGCACCCGGCGACTTAAGCGGTCGGCACGCCCTTCGGATGACGGTCGCTGATCAGGCCAAGCGTCAAGCCTTGCTCCAACCAGGCCTTGGCGCCGGCGAGCACCAGCGCGAAGCCCTCGGTCGAGCCGATCACCTGCTTGACCTGCTCATCGGGGCTGCCGGCAAAACCGAAATTGCGAACCTCGACAAAGGTCGCGCCGCCCGGCATCTCGGTAAAAGTCCAGACCACCGTGGTCGGCGGATCGCTCCATTGCATGACGATCTTTTCGTTCCTGACGATCTCGCTGACCGTGACCGGCGTCGAAACGCCATACATGCGCCATTCCCAGCGAACCTCGTTGCCGCTGTCGAGCCTGTCGCTGCCATGGGTGAACCAGAACTTCGTCGTGATCGCCGGATCGACGATGGCTTCGAACACTTCTGCGACCGGCCGCCGGATCAGCATGCCGGCTTCGGCGGTCGGTGTCTCACGGATGTCCATTTCGTCCTCCTTCCGAACCGGTCTCCGTCACCAGGCGTCGGGTTCGCGCACCAGGTGAATGATGTTGGCCGGACTGGTGATCCAGCCGCCACGAAAACCTTCGCCGAGCGTCTCGATGGCGTCGCAGCGCACAACACCGGCTTTGGCGAGATGATCGGCGGCGGCCGGAAAATCGTCGGTGAACAGTTCCAGCCAGATCTCGGCCTGGCTCAGCATCGGCGCTTCGTCGATCCACAGGCGATTGGGGCCGAGCTCGAAACCGATGGCCGGCGCCTTGGCCGTAAACGGTTTTAGGCCGACGACATCACGGTAGAAAGCGATCGTCGCCTGGTGTTGGTGGGACGGCACTTTCATGGCGATGTTGATGCCGCCGGTGATTTTCGCAGCCATTCTTTCCTCCGTCTTCTCAGATATTGTCTTCATTGGCGGGCTCGCCCTTCATCTCGCTGCGATAGTAGCCGTCGCGCAAATTGATGCCGTATTCGACATAGGCCTTCATGCAGGCCAGCATCTGCGACCAGCCCTCGCAATTGAGGTAGGACTTCTTCAGGCCGACCGCGTCCTCGTGCCAGCCGGCCTCGGCGATGGTGACGAAGGTGCCGCCGTCGTCCAGCGGCTCGAAATTCATCTCGATGCGCGTCTTGTAGGCCGGCTTGCCGTCGGCGTCGGTGGCGTCCCAGCGCAGCACGATGCGGTTGTCTTTCTCCACCTCGTCGACCTCGACCGGGACCTTGCCCCACCAGATGACCCTGGCGCCGGCCACCAGCGGGGCACTGGCGCCGCCGATGGTAGTGAAATAGCCGCTGAGCTTGTTCGGATTGACGATCGCATCGAAGACTTCGGCAACCGGTTTGCCGATGCGGCCCGAAACTCTGAATCCAAGAGACATATCCACAGCTCCTTCCTTGATCGGATCGATATTATGTTATAAAAATATAACATGTCAAGCAAGGCGCAGGATGACAATGTTTTCAAGGCGCTGGCGCATCCGCGCCGGCGCGCGCTGCTCGACGAGCTAAAGGACGCGCCGCGGACCACCGGCATGCTGTGCGATGCCTTTCCCGACATGGACCGCTGCACCGTCATGCTGCATCTGAAAGTGCTGGAGGAAGCCGACCTGGTGGTGGCGCGGCGCGAGGGGCGCGAACGCTGGAACCATCTCAATGCGCTGCCAATCAAGCAGATCCACGACCGCTGGATCAGCCAGTACGCCACGCATGCGATCAGCATTCTCGACCGGCTGAGATCCGATCTGGAGGAGTGAGCGTTCGCAGGAAAGCAGCTGGCGGTTACCTTGCCGCACCATCCTTACGGCGCGGCTGGACGAATTGAGCCGATTTATCTATAAGCCGGCCATTCCGAGATAGAGCGCCGTACGTCCACCCGGACGCAGCAGGGACGTTCTGAAATTTTGACTTCGAGCATTTTGGCAAAGGCGAGGTGACTACCTCGCTGCAGGATGCTCTGCCAAGAAGACGACAGGGGTGCCATGGCTGGCCATTCACAGTTCAAGAACATCATGCACCGCAAGGGCCGCCAGGACGCGGTGCGGTCGAAAATGTTTTCCAAGCTGGCGCGCGAAATAACCGTCGCCGCCAAGAGCGGCACGCCGGACCCGTCGATGAACCCGCGCCTGCGTCTTGCCGTGCAGAACGCCAAGGCGGTGTCGATGCCGAAAGACAACATCCAGCGCGCCATCAACAAGGCGTCGATGGGCGACGCCGAGACTTACGAAGCTGTGCGTTACGAAGGCTACGGGCCAGGCGGCGTTGCGCTCATCGTCGAGGCGCTGACCGACAACCGCAACCGCTCGGCGTCGAATGTGCGTGCCGCCTTCACCAAGGCCGGCGGGGCGATGGGGGAAACCGGCTCGGTGTCGTTCATGTGGGACCGTGTCGGCGAAATCTTCTATCCGGCATCGGTAGGCAGCGCGGAGAAGGTCATGGACGCGGCGATCGAGGCCGGGGCCGACGACGTCCAGTCGGACGAGGAAGGCCACACGATCTATTGCGCCTTCGAGAATCTTGGTGAGGTGTCGAAGGCGCTGGAAGGCGCGCTCGGCGAGGCTGAATCAGTGAAGCCGATCTGGAAGCCGCAGACCAACATTGCGGTCGACGAGGAGCGGGCACAGTCGCTGATGAAGCTGGTCGCCACGCTCGAGGACGATGACGACGTGCAGAGCGTCTACGCCAATTTCGAGGTCGACGACGAGACCATGGCGAAGCTCAGCGCGGCATGAGCACAGCTCAGTCCGAGAATATGAGCGGAGCTCAACTTGACATATGAGCGGAGCTCAATCTGACATGACCGAAAAGCCGTTGCCCCAGGTCCGCATCACCTATTGCGCGCAGTGCCACTGGCTGCTGCGGGCCGGCTGGATGGCGCAGGAGCTGCTGTCGACCTTCGCAACGGATCTGGGCGAGGTCACGCTGGTGCCCGGCACCGGCGGCATCTTCACCATTTCCTGCAACGAGACACTGGTCTGGGACCGCAAGCGCGACGGCGGCTTTCCCGATGCCGCAAGGCTCAAGCAACTGGTTCGCGACGTGATCGATCCGGACCGCGATCTCGGCCATGCCGACCGCAAGAGCGACAAGTCAAAAGATACCCCGTCAAAAGACCCTGCCTGACGCAAGGTCTTTTAGATTTCTGCCCTCGTTCACCGCCACGCCACGATGAAGCAGGCCAGCGCGACGATGGCGGTGATGGTACGGACGTGGTTCCACATCACCCAGTCCCTGAGATAGGTGGCCCAAACGGCGGCGCTGTTGGCGCTTGCCGGATCGACGGCGGCCAGCGCGTTGTTGAGCGGCACGTTGAAGATCATCGTCACGATCAGGTTGCCGACGAGGTAGATCAGGGCGCCGGCGAAAAGCCACAACGAGCCCGGTTGGCCCGAGCCGATGACAGCGCCGACGACGAGGACGAGGCAGATCAGCCCGGTGCCGAAAAGCGCGGTCATGAACAGCGGCGTCACCGCAGTGACGTTGATCGAATTCATGGCGGCGATGCCGCCCGCGGCAGGCATGCGGGCGAGGCCCGGCATGACGAAGCTGGAAAAGGCGAAGAAGACACCAGCGACAACGCCCGAGCCGAGCGCGGCGATGAAGGTGAGGCTGGGAAGCAGTTTCATGATCATGTCAGTCACTCCATATGCCCGTACCAGCGGTTTCGGTTGCATAGGCGGAAAAGTCCTTTGGGGCGCGGCCGAGCACGCGCTCGACGCCGTCGGTCAGCGACTCGTTGCGGCCGTCGAGCACTTCGGTGAACAGCTCGTTGAGCAGCCAGGCGAACTCGGCAGGCAACTCGTATCCGGCCACCGCGGCAGTGAACTCGGCATGCGAAATCCGTTTGAACCGAATGTCGCGGCCGGCCGCCTTGCCGATCTCGGCGACCGCGTCGGCGAAGCTCAGCAGACGCGGCCCGGTCAGCTCGTAAAGCTGGCCGACATGGCCTTGCCGGGTAAGCACTTTCACGGCGGCGTCGGCAATGTCGTCGGCGTCGACGAAAGGCTCTCCGACAGTGCCGACCGGCAAGGCCACCTCACCGGCCAGCAGCGGATCGAGCAAAAAACTCTCGCTGAAATTCTGGGAAAACCAGGCGCAGCGCAGGATCGTCCAGTCGGCGCCTGAGGCTTTCAGCATCTCTTCGGCACGTTGCGCTTCGGTTTCGCCGCGCCCCGACAGCAGCACCAGCCGGCGCACACCGCTTGCCACCGCAAGGTTGGCGAAGGCGCCGACCGCTTCGGCCGCACCGGGCACCGCAAGATCGGGATAGTAGCTGATGTAGACGGCACCGACACCATCGAGCGCGGGTTCCCAGGTCGTATCGTCTTCCCAGTCGAAGGGCGGGGTGCCCGAGCGCGAGCCGATCCGTACCGGCATGCCCTGCGCCGTCAGCCTGTCCGCGAGACGACGGCCGGTTTTGCCGGTGCCGCCGAGGATCAAAATCGGTTTTGCTGCTTGATCGATCATGGCGATTTTCCTTTGCTCACAAATATGAGTAATCCTCACATTTGCAAAACGTGATAAACCCTCGTATTTTGTGAGTCAAGCCAGTTTGTTGATCATTCGCCAGGAGACAGTGATGGAAGGCTCGAGCGTAGCGGGTTCACAGGATGGCCAGATCGCATCGCCGCGCCGGGCGCCCAGCCAGCAGCGCAGCCGCGAGCGGGTCGAGCGGATGCTGGCCGCCGCCTCTGCGCTGATCGCCGAGCAAGGCAGCGATGCCATGCGCATGGGCGAAGTTGCGGAACGGGCCGGCGTGTCGATCGGTTCGCTCTACCAGTTCTTCCCGGACAAGCGGGCGATCATCTGGGCGCTGGCCGAACGCCACACCGCCGAAAGCCAGGCCTGCATCGCGGCAGCGCTTGCACAGGTCAGCGACGCCGAAGGGCTGCGGCGGGCATTTTCCGAGCTGGTGGATATCTATTACGGGCTGTTCCTGGCCGAGCCGGTGATGCGCGACATCTGGTCAGGCACACAGGCCGACAAGGCGCTGCGCGAACTCGAGCTCGCCGACAGCCGGGCCAACGCCGAATTCCTCACCGCGGTGCTGAAGCGGCTGCGGCCTACCGCCGATCCGGCGGAGCTGGAAACGACGGCGTTTCTCATCTGGCAGATGGGCGAGGCCACCATGCGGCTGGCGATCTCGGTCGGTCGAAAGGAAGGCGACGACCTGGTCGCCGCCTACAAGCGGATGGCGCTGCGCGAACTGGTCGACCAATAGAGCCGCATTTCCAACAAAAAACCCGCCACGAGGGCGGGTTTCTTCGATCCGAAAAAAGCTTGCGGCCTACAGCCCAAAACCTTCGAAACGCTTCTTGAACTTCGACAGACGGCCGCCGCGGTCGAGCAGGGTCTGCTGGCCGCCGGTCCAGGCCGGATGGGTGGTCGGGTCGATGTCGAGGTTCATCGTATCGCCTTCGTTGCCCCAGGTCGAACGGGTCATGTATTCGGTGCCGTCGGTCATGACGACCTTGATGGTGTGGTAGTCGGGATGGATATCGGTCTTCATTGTGCTATTCCTGGTTCGCCGGCGCCGCTGACGGGCATAAAGCCTGCGTCGATGCGCCCCTTTTTAAAACTCGAAGCCGCAGCTATTGAGGAGCCACGGCTTTTGAAAACGGTCGGCGAGCCTATACATCAGCCGGAATTGAATCACAAGGCCGCGGTAAGCGCATATTGAGGCGCATGCCCAGAAGGCGGCCAGAGGAAACGGTCATGGCGCACACCAGCGGCGATGCAGACGAGCGTAGGCGCTCGCTCAAGCCGCTGCGGCGCCTGTTCCCCTACATCACCCGCTACCGGAAAATGGTCATTGGCGCGGTCGTCTCGCTGACCGTTGCTGCGGCGACGACGCTGGCGCTGCCGCTGGCCGTGCGGCGCATGATTGACCATGGCTTTTCCGCCTCCGATTCCAGTTTCATCGCCGAGTATTTCGCCATGCTCGTGGTGATGGCTGCCTTGCTCGCCGCGGCGTCGGCCAGCCGCTATTATTTCGTCATCACGCTGGGCGAGCTTGTCGTCGCCGACATCCGCAGCGACGTGTTCCGCCATGTCACGACGCTGTCGCCATCCTTTTTCGACACCGCCCAGTCGGGCGAGATCGTCTCGCGGCTAGCCGCCGACACGACGCAGGTCAAGTCAGCAGTCGGTGCCACCGCGTCGGTGGCGCTACGCAATGTCATTCTTGGGCTTGGCGCCGTGGCGATGATGGTCTTCACCAGCCCGAAACTGTCGGGCCTCGTCATCGCCGCCATTCCGGTGATCGTGCTGCCGCTGGTCGCCTTCGGCCGCTCGGTGCGGCGAAAATCGCGGCTGGCGCAGGACACGCTGGCAGACGCCACGGCCTACGCCAGCGAGCAGATCGGCGCGGTGCGCACGCTGCAGGCCTTCACCAATGAGAAGTTGGTCACCGGGCATTTTTCAGCTGCCGTGGAAGCGGCTTTCACGGCGGCCCGGGCCTCGATCTTTGCCCGCTCCTTCCTCACCTTCTTCGCCATCTTCATGATCTTTTCCTCGGTGGTGGCGGTGCTGTGGTTCGGTTCGCGCGACGTGCTCGACGGCACGCTGTCGCCGGGCACACTCGGACAGTTCCTGCTCTATTCGGTGTTCGCCGCCGGCGCGCTTGGCGCGCTGTCGGAAGTGTGGGGCGAGCTTTCTCAAGCCGCCGGTGCTGCCGAACGGCTGACCGAGATCCTGGCCGAGAAGCCCGCGATCCAGGCCCCCGCGCATCCGAAACTGCTGCCGGCGACGGCCAGAGGCGCAATCAGTTTCGACGATGTGTCCTTCTCCTATCCGGCCGGGCCCGACCGCGCTGCCGTCCACGGCCTGAGTTTCCAGGTCAAGCCCGGCGAGACGGTGGCGATCGTCGGCCCGTCGGGTGCCGGCAAGAGCACCGTCTTTTCGCTGCTTTTGCGCTTCTACGACCCCGAGACCGGCAAGATCATGATCGACGGCGTCAATGTGCGCGAGGCCGACCCCGTCGCCATCCGAGAGCGAATCGCCATCGTGCCGCAGGACGTCACCATCTTCGCGGCCAGCGCGCGCGACAATATCGGCTTCGGCCGTCCGGACGCCAGCCAGGCCGAGATCGAGGCGGCGGCCAGGGATGCGCTTGCCGACGAGTTCATCCTAAAACTCGAGAAAGGCTATGACAGCCAGGTCGGCGAGCGCGGCGTGACCTTGTCCGGCGGCCAGCGCCAGCGCGTGGCGATTGCCCGCGCGATACTGCGCGATGCGCCGATCCTGCTGCTCGACGAGGCAACCTCGGCACTGGACGCCGAAAGCGAGACGCTGGTGCAGACGGCGCTGGAGCGGCTGATGCAGGACCGCACCACGATCGTCATCGCCCACCGGCTGGCGACGGTGCTGAAGGCGGACCGGATCCTGGTCATGGATGGCGGCTGCATCGTCGAGGAAGGCACCCACCAGAGCCTCGTCGCCAAGGGCGGCATCTATGCGCGGCTGGCCAAGCTGCAATTCGAAACCGGGGCGAACGCTTTCAGGGGCGCCGCGGAGTAGTCGTAACGTCAGTCGGCTGCCAGTCCGCCAGAAGGACGACCCTGCCAAACGGCTTCGTCTTTGCAAAAATGGCGCTGGCCGGCAGTAACGAAAGTGCCGCCGCGTTCGATGCGCTTGAAGATATGTCAGGCGCCCTTCAGCACCTCCCATAGCGCTTGCGCAAATGCTCGGTGAAATGCGTGGCGTTGAGCTTCTCGCCGGTGGCGCGCTCGAGCAGCTCGGGCGTCGACCAGTGCGAGCCTTGCGACCAGATCCTTTGCCGGCGCCAGTCGTTGATCGCCGCGAAATTTCCCTTGGCGAGGTCTTCGTCGGCGGAGGGATGATCTCTGGTCAGGGCGGCCCATTGCTGCGCCGCCATCATCGCGCCCAGCGTATAAGACGGGAAATAGCCGAACGCAGCACCCGGCCAGTGCACGTCCTGCATCGGCCCGTCGGCCGGGTTGTCGATGGTCGACAGGCCGAGATAGTCGCGCATCTTGGCGTCCCAGGCCTCCGGCAGGTTGGCGGCCTCCAGCCGCCCCGAGACAAGCTCCTGCTCCAGCTCGTAGCGCAGGATGACGTGCAGCGGATAGGTCACCTCGTCGGCGTCGACGCGGATCAGGCCGCGCTCGACCCGGTGTACGTGCGGCAGGATGTCTTCGATCGACCACGCCTCGCCGAGGTGCTTTTCGACCACCGGCAGCGCCCAGCGCCAGAATTCGGGGTTGCGGCCGATCTGCTTCTCGACGAACAGGCTCTGGCTTTCATGCACAGCCATGCCGCGCGCCTTGCCGAGCGGCCAGTGCGCCCACGCCTGCGGCAGGTTCTGTTCGTAAAGCGCGTGGCCGGTCTCGTGCAGCACGCCCATCAGCGCCGACAGGAAATCGGAGGTCTTGTAGCGGGTGGTGATGCGCACGTCGCTCGGCACGCCGCCGCAGAACGGATGATGCGATACCGACAGCGAGCCGTGGGTGAGATCGAAGCCGACCGCCGCCATCATGGCGAGGCCAAGCTCGCGCTGCTTTTCGATCGCATAGCTGCCCGAAAGCGGCTTCAGCGGATGTTTCGCCAGCCGCTTTTCCTGCACGGCCAGTGCCTCCGGCACGAAATCCCTGAGAAAGGTCTTCAACTCGGCGAAGACCGGCGTGATGTCGGCGGCGCGGTTGCCGGGGTCGTACTGCTCCATCAGCGCGTCATAGGGATCAAGGCCGAGCACGTCGGCGCGAAGGGCTGCTTCCTCGCGCACCAGCGCGACGACGCCTTCGAGCGCCGGCAAGAACCCGGCCCAGTCGTTCTTTGCACGCAAGTCGCGCCACAGCTGCTCGGAGCGCATCCGGGCGGTGGTTTGGCGCTCGACGAATTCGACCGGCAAGCAGGTCAGGTTGGTGTATTGCCGCCGGAATTCCTTGACCGCTGCCTGCTGTTCTTCGTTCAGCGTTTCCTGTTCGGCCGCTGCGATCCAGTCGGCGATCTCCGGCGCTGTCGCTCTGGCGTGATGCATGCCGGCCAGCGCCGACATCGCCTCAGCACGCTTTTCGCCGCCGCCGACAGCCATGTGGGTCGCCTCGTCGGCGCCGAGAATGGCGAGCGCATGCTCCAGTGCTTCGAGCTTGTGGCCGAGGTCGTCGAGTTTTTGAACGGACATGGCGGGTTCCGCTGAATTTGAACGGCGGGAAAAGATACCAATGTGCTGATATTGGCAACCCCGAAAGGCCGTTGGCGATGGGCACATGGTTGCTGGCCAGGATGCACAGCGCAATGGGTCTTGCAGGAGCGGTGGCGTGCGTGATCAATGTCGCGAGGCGGCGGCGCGTCGCATCGGGGAGACGAAGCATGATCGCCAATGTGCTGGTCGGGTTGGTGGCGCTGATCCACCTTTACATCGTCTATCTGGAGATGGTGCTGTGGGACACGCCGCGCGGCCACAAGGCGTTCAAGCTGACGCCGGAATTCGCCAGCGCATCGAAAGTGCTTGCGGCCAACCAGGGGCTCTAAAACGGCTTTCTCGCCGCCGGGTTGATCTGGGGGCTTTACCTCGGCGAGGCCGGTTTCCAGATCAAGGTGTTTTTCCTGCTCTGCGTCGCCATCGCCGGCCTCTACGGCGCGGCGACGGTCGGCAGGAAAATCCTCTACGTCCAAACCGTGCCCGCTGCAGTTGCTCTGACCGCAGTTTGGCTGGGCGCATAACCCCGAAATCGGACTCGATTTTTGGAAAAATCCCTGTGCGGATTGCTGCCCGGGGCTTCGGTGCGGAACGGATCTTGCGCAAAATCAACAGATCATGCGCAAGATCAAGGTGCGGCGCTGTAATGGATGATTTCAGCCTTTTGGATAGTTTGGGCCGTAGCCGTTCGGATAGTACCCGCATCGCCACCGCTGCCGATGAGGAAGGCGCTGCCGGTGGCAGCCCGCAGCCTTTGGCTCACATGATCGATCTGCGCCAGCATTTTATGATACTGCGTGGCCGGCATCGTTCCATCTCGCGCGGCCCTCTGCGCGGCCGATCAAGTTGAGCGACCTGCGTGCGCAAGCCACGCGCTTCGTCCAGCTTGATCCTGTTCGCCTGCATGGCGCCTCGGATACCGGTATCCACGCTCTCTATCTGGTTGATCAAAGCTGCCTCATGCGGGCCGGCGTCGGCGCCGGCAAACGGAACGGTGACGAGAAGTGCGGCGAGCGTTGCAGTCCTGAGGGTCCTGGGAGTGAAAGAGCGCATGTTGCGTCTCCTTTTACAGGGGAGGCGGCGATTGGGAGGACCACCTTCCGGCCGTGGGCCCTCGGTTCCGTCGGGTCGCGATGGACGCTTCCACCGCCGGCGGTTCTCGGCCCCGTGACATAGCTAGGAGCGATCCTCGGCAAAGTGCAATCAAAAAAAGGTAATCTTTTCAGGCCTTGCTGGCCTGCATCGCCGCCCTAAATGCGGCCGCCGCCTGGAGCCGGGGCGATCAGCGCTCGGTCAGTTTCAGCTCGATGCGGCGGTTCTTGTTGCGCGCGTCTTCGGTGTCGGCGGGGTCGAGCGGCTGGAATTCGCCGAAGCCGGCGGCAACCAGGCGGTTGGCCGGCACGCCGTTCTCGATCAGGAACTTCACCACCGAGGTCGAGCGCGCCGTCGACAATTCCCAATTGTCGCGGTAGCGGCCGGTGCCCGACAGCGGCTTGTCGTCGGTGTGGCCGTCGACGCGCAGCACCCAGTTGATCTCCGGCGGGATCTCCTTCTGCAGGTCGATGATGGCGTCGGCGAGCTTCTTCATCTCGTCCTTGCCGGCATCGTTGATCACTTCGGAGCCTGTCGGGAAAAGCACTTCCGACTGGAAGACGAAGCGGTCGCCGACGATGCGGATGTTCTCCCGGTCGGCGAGGATTTCGCGCAGGCGCCCGAAGAAGTCGGACCGGTAGCGGTTCAGTTCCTGCACACGTTGCGCCAACGCGACGTTCAGGCGGCGGCCGAGATCGGCGATCTTGGTGTTGGACTCGCGATCGCGCGCTTCCGACACGTTGAGCGCTTCTTCGAGCGCTCCGATCTGCCTGCGCAACGCCGAGATCTGCTGGTTGAGGATTTCAACCTGGCTCAGCGCCTGCTGGCTGATCTGGCGCTGGTTGTCGAGTTCGCCCGACAGCGCCGTGGCCCGCTGGTTGGCGGCGTCGCCGGCACCGGTGCCTTGCGCCAGCAATTGCTCGAGCCGGCTCTTTTCCGCCTCCGACGCCGACAGCGACGCCTGCAAATTGGCGAGCGAATCTTCCTTGTCCTGCGTTGTCGAACGCTCCAGCGCCAGAAGCTGGGTCAGTTCGTTGATCTGCGAATTGAGGCGGTTGAGCACCGTGTCCTTGCCAGAGATTTCGCGGCCGAGCAGGAACTGCGCCAGCACGAAGACGGTAAGCAGGAACATGATCGCGAGCAGCAACGTCGACAGCGCGTCGACGAAGCCCGGCCAGTAATCGATACGGCGATCGGCACGCCGGCTCCTGGCGAGAGCCATGCTAATGGACTCCAGTCTTCTTCAAGGCGTCGGCGATCTTCTCCAGAGTGTTGCGCATCGCCTTCTGCTCGTCCGACTGGGCCTCGACCCAGTCGCGCATGATCTGCTGCTCCGAGCGCATGTTCTTGACCAGACCCGAAATGCCGTCGGCAAGGTTGGCCATGGCGGTGGCGACACGCGGATTGGCGCCACCGCCGCTCTCTTGCATGCTGCGCAGTCTTTCCGACAGGACGCGGATCTCGTCGGAGGACTCGGCCCTGGACGGTTCGGCGACAACGATGTCGGAGGACAGGTCGGTGACCGAGGACAGCCAGTTTTCGAGCTCGGTGTAAAAGCGTGTCTGGGCGCGGCCAGCCTGCAGGTCGAGGAAGCCGAGCACCAGGGAACCGGACAGGCCGAACAGGGAGGACGAGAAGGCGGTGCCCATGCCGGCCAGCGGCGCGGAAAGCCCGGCCTTCAGAGATTCGAGCACGGCGGCGGCATCGCCAGTGCCGGGATCGAGCGAATCGATGGTTTCGCGGATCGAGCCGATCGTGTTGAGCAGGCCCCAGAAGGTGCCAAGCAGACCAAGGAACACCAGCAGCCCGACAAGATAGCGCGAGGTGTCGCGGCTTTCGTCGAGGCGGGTGGCGATCGAATCGAGCATGGTGCGCATTGAGCTGGTCGAGAAGGCGATCGTCGGCGAGCGGCCGATCATCGCCTTCATCGGCGCCAGCAGCACCGGTTCGGTGGTTTCGGAGCCGGCCCGAAAAGAGTTGACCCAGCGCACTTCGCGAAACAGCCGGCCGACCTGCGCGAAGGCCAGCAGGATGCCGACCGCAAGCACGCCGACGATCAGGCCGTTGAGACCGGGATTGGTGGCAAAGGCTGTCGAGATCTGACGGGTCAGGATGGCGGCGATGAAAGCGACGATCATCAGGAAGATGACCATGGTCAGGAGAAAGACCTGCGGGCTCGACAATTTGTGCGGATCGTACATCAGCACGTCGGAGCGCCTGCTCATGCCGAAGGATTTGAGTAAAGCCATCCGTGCCCCGTTTCCGATGCCGCCGCCGCCGCGAATTCACGTTTGACGGCGACTCTAAACGCAATTGTGACCAAATTGAATGGCGCTTGGCAATATTGCCAAGCGGACCATTGCGTTAGGGTCGGTTGATGACCAGGCAGTCGACCATGGCGGCAAGATGCAGGCCGGCGCCGGTGACGACAAAGCCGTGCCACAGCGCATTGTGGAAGCGCAGGCCCTTCCAGGCGAAGAAGATGACGCCGCAGGAATAGACGATGCCGCCGGCGACGATCAGCGCGATCGATGCCGTCGGCAATGTGTCGACGAGCGGCTCGACCAGAACGATGCTGCTCCAGCCGATGGCGAGATAGAAGACGATCGCCAGCCGGTCGAAGCGACCGGGAAGAAGCACTTTGATGGCGATGCCGATCGCTGCCGCGACCCAGACCAGGACGATCATCGAGATGGCCAGCGGCGAGCCGTCGAGCTGGGCGAGGAAAGGCGTGTAGGTCGCGGCGATGAGCAGGTAGATCGCGGCATGGTCGAAGCGCCGCAATATCCACTTGGCAGGCGACGACACCGGCCACAGATTATAGGCCAGCGACACCGACAGCACGGTGAGCAGCGAAATCACGTAGAAAGCGGCTGCGATATATTCGCCCGGACCGGTATGGAAGGCAGCCAGCGCCAGCAGCGTCGAGCCAGCAGCAATGGCGAGCACGATGCCCACCGCATGGACGATACCGTCAGCGATCATTTCGGCGCGCGAATAGTGCCAGCGTCCCATGAAGGGGATTTCGATCTGGGATTTCGGGCCGATATGCGTCATGAATGATCCTGCATCCCCTTATTTGGGCGGATGCCGGACAGCATTTCAAGCTTTCGTTGCGGTTTTGCGACTGCGGCGGTTCAGCGCGCCAAGTCCGGGTTCATGCTTTTTCGGGGATCAGCGGTCTAGCGCGGCGCTACCGGCTTCCTGACGGTCTTCAACAGCGCACGCTGGATGGTCTCGTTGCCGGCGACGATCGAGCCGCCATCCAGCATGTTCTGCCCGCCGGCGAAGTCGGAGATGAAGCCGCCCGCCTCGCGGATCAGCAGGATGCCGGCGGCGACGTCCCAGGCCGACAGGCCGGTTTCCCAGAACCCGTCCATGCGGCCGGCAGCGACGTAGGCGAGATCGAGCGAGGCGGAGCCGAGGCGGCGCACGCCCGAAACTTCGGCCATCACGTTGCGCAGCTCGATCAGGAAATTGCCATGTTGGCCGCGGCCGAGATGCGGCACGCCGCAGCCGATCACCGTGTCGATCAGCTTGGTGCGGCCGGCAACCCGCAGCCGGCGGTCGTTCATGAATGCGCCGCCACCGCGCTCGGCGGTGTAGAGTTCGTCCATCGCCGGATTGTAGACGACACCGGCGACGATCTGGCCCTGGCGCTCCAGCGCGATCGAGATGGCGAAGAGCGGAATGCCGTGCAGGAAATTGGTGGTGCCGTCGAGCGGGTCGACGATCCAGCGGTGCTGGCTGTCATCGCCTTCGATCAGGCCGCGCTCCTCCATCAGGAAGGCATAGCCCGGCCGCGCCTTCGACAGCTCGGTGAAGAGGATTTCTTCTGCCTTGCGGTCGGCCTGGCTGACATAGTCGCCCGGCCCCTTCATCGAGACCTGCAGGTTCTGCACTTCGCCGAAATCCCGCGACAGCGAGCGGCCGGCCTTCATAGCGGCCTGGACCATGACATTGAGGATCGCGGAACGCGCCATTGCTCTTCTTCCTGCCGCTGCGCCTATTTGCCTTGAGGCATGATCTTATCCAAAAAGTCTGCAACGTTTTGGGATGATGCTATTTGCTTTGAGACATGATCTTGTCCAAAAAAGTCTGCAACTCTTTGGGATCATGCCTTAGTCGGCGCGGCGCACATAAGTGATTTCGTTGGTGTCGACGATGATACGCTCGCCCGAGCCGATGAAAGGCGGCACTAGCACGCGAATGCCGTTTTCCAACATCGCCGGCTTATAGGACGAGGCGGCGGTCTGGCCCTTCACCACCGGGTCGGCCTCGGTGATCGTCAGCGTCACCTGGTCGGGCAGCGAAATGCCGATCGGCCTTTCGTCATAGAGCTGGACCGTCACCATCATGCCGTCCTGCAGGAAGGCAGCGCGATCGCCGACGAAATCCTTTTGCAATTCAAGCTGCTCGTAGCTTTCGGTGTCCATGAACACCAGCGCTTCGCCCTGTTCGTAGAGGAAGGAGAAATCCTTCATCTCCAGTCGGATCTGCTCGACTGTCTCGGCCGAGCGGAAACGCTCATTGAGCTTGGTGCCGTTGATCAGGTTCTTCAGCTCGACCTGGTTGTAGGCGCCACCCTTGCCGGGCTTGACGGCGTTGGTTCTGACCGCCACCCACAGGCCGCCATCATGCTCGATGACATTGCCGGGACGGATTTCGTTGCCATTGATCTTGGCCATGATGATGTGATCCGGAATGAGATTTCGCGACGAAAGCGATTTGGCGCCTCCAAGACCACAAATCGCCAGGAGAGGCAAGCGATTGGGCACGAGGGGGAGTGGGCAAGAGGGGGGAGCGAGCAAGGGGTGGCATGAGAGGAGTGGGGGGCGGAGCCATTCCCTCGTCAGCATCCGCTGCCCGATATTCACTGTCCGCGACGCTTTACGGCAGGCGGTTGGCCTTCTGCAGCAACTGCTTGGTCTGGTCGTCGGTCAGGCCCTGCAGAAAATCGTCCATCTCCGGATCGATCAGCCCGGCGCGCCGTGCGACGACGTACCAGGCGCCGGCAAGGATCGGATCCGGATCGGTGCCGATGCCGCCCATGTAAAGCTTGGCGAGGCGGTTCTGGGCGGCGACATTGCCGCCCTCGGCGGCCTGTTTCATCCAGCCGAAGCCGGACTTCAGGTCGCGGGCGCCACCGCGTCCCTCGATCATCCAGGCAGCGAGATCGATCTGCGCCGTATCGTAGTTCTGCCTTGCTGCCTGCGCCAGCAGGCCGCGCGCCTGGGCATCGTCGCGCAGCTTGCCGCCGACGCCATTGGCATAGACCTGCGCCAACGCATATTGCGCGTCGGCAAGGCCGGTCGCGGCGGCGCGCTGATAATAGGACACGGCCTTTGCGATGCCGGCATCGCCGGGGTCCTGCCGCACCAGCAGCTGCGCGAAATTGAACTGCGCCAGACGGTTGCCGGCCTCGGCGGCGGCCTGCATCAGCGCGTAAGCCCCTTTCTCGTCCTTCTTGACGTAGCGGCCGTCGAGCAGCATCAGCGCATATTGGAACTGCGATTCCGGTATCCCCTGCTCGGCGGCAAGCGCGTACCACTTGGCCGCCTCCGCCGCGTCGACCGGCACGCCAAGGCCGCGCGACAATATCTCGGCGATCAACGTCTGCGCCGCCGGATCGCCGTTCTGGGCGCGAACCAGAGCGAGGTTGTAGGCCGTCTTGTAAAGGCCGCGCTGGAAGGCGCCATAGGCAGAATCCGACGGCTTTGCACCGAAGCGGTCGGGATTAATGGCGTCGGCCGACGGCAGCGGCGCCGTGGTGGCGGGCTGCGGCAGCGGCGTGGCGATCGGCTTGTCCGTGCTTGCAGCGGTGTCGGGCTTCGGTTGCGGCAATGGGACGGTTTCCGCCACGGCGACCTGCACCGTGAGCTGCGCAAGCAAAGCACCGAAAAGGATTGTCGGCGCGGGCACGTCAGTCCTCGAAACGCGGCGCGGTCTCGTCGAGCAGCGCGTTGGCGCTGGCGACTGCCATCTTTGGGTCGATGCCCTCGGCAAAGACGGCGCTGGACAGCGCCACGAATTCGGCGCCGGTGGCAGCCACCGCTTCCACCGAAGTGATGTCGGACCCGGCCATGACGATGCAAGGGATCTGGATCACATCCGCCCACCATTGCCCCAGCGACAGGTTGCGTGGGTGCGGCTCCGGCTTGTTGTCGTAGCCGAAGCGGCCGAAGAAGATGTAGTCGGGCCTGAGTTCGCCGAGTTCCAGCGCATCGTCGCGGGTCTTGGCGCCGCCGGTGCCGACCATCATTTTTGCCTGGAAACGCTCGATCGTCTCGGCGAGTTCGGCCTTGCCGGCCTCGACATGAAGGCCATCGGCCTGGACGCGGCCGGCGATGCGGGTGTCGCCGGCAATGATGACAGCGATGCCTGCCGCTTGCGCCGCCGGCACGATCTGTTCGGCGAAGGCCTGGAAGGAGGCTTCGTCCATGTCGTTTTCGGGCAGGATCAGCGAGGCGACGTCGCCGCCCTCGAACGCCGCGCCGATGTGCTCAGCTGGCACGCCGGGCGGCGCGATCAGCACGATGCGGCAGCGATTTGGAGGCGTTGCGTCGTTCATTGGTTTTTGACCCCGGTTTTCGCCTATGCCGGGCGAAGATGGTTGCATTGCGGCATAGAGCAAAGTGCCGGCCTTGAACAGGCGGGCGGCCAGGACCGTTGGCGCATGATTGTCGCACGGCGACGTTGTTGCCTCACTTGATTGCCTGGGTGCTCTCGGCTGGGGTCTTCGATTTCCACAGCGTCCAGCCAAGATTCATGCCGGCGGCGGCGACCAGGATGGCGGCGCCGCCGACCATCTGGGCCGGATGCAGGCTGTGGCCGAAGGCGACGACATCGACCAGGATCGCGACCACAGGGTAGATGAAGGACAGCGACCCCTGCAGATAGGTTGGCAGTTTCTGAATGGCGCTGTACATCAGGATGTACATCAGGCCCGTATGGACGACGCCAAGCGTCGCCAGCATGCTCCAGCTCCACACGTCGGCGGGAAGGTGGGAAAGGTTGGCGAAGGGTGCCAGGATGACGACGCCGACGCAGACCTGGATGAGGGCGATCAGGTGCGGCGACGTGCCTTTGAGCTTCTTGGTGACGATGGCGGCGACGGCCCAGAAGAAAGCCGCACCCAGCGCCATCGCGATGCCGATAAAATAATCCGTGCCGACATTACCTGTATTGGGGCCTGCATCGGAGCCGGCATCAGGCGAGCCTTGCACGATCAGCAGCATGCCGGCGAAGGCGATGCCAAGCCAGGCCAGCTTTGTCAGGGTCAGCCGCTCTGAGAAGAAGAGCGCGCCAAAGCCGACCAGCATGAAGGGCTGCGTGTTGTAAACAGCCGTGGCGATCGAGATCGAGGCGCGGGAAAACGAGCTGAACAGCAGCAGCCAGTTGATGACGATGGCCGCGCCGCCAAGGGCCGCAATCGCCACGATGCGCAGTGACAGCGTGCCGCGCAGCAGCCCCAGGGCAGCGCAGATGATCAGCAGCGTTATAGCGCCGAAGGCGCAGCGCCAGAAGACGACGTCCATGATGGGCTCGCCCGACATGACGACGAACCATCCGATCGTGCCGAGGATCACCATTGCGGCCGTCATTTCGACCGTGCCACGCATCGTGCTGTCCATGAATATTGCCTCTCGAAACGCTGATGGTTGATAATCCCATGCCACATCAGCGCTTTCAATAATTTGAGCCGGGTGATATGCCCGTTACACCTAATTAAATAAGGTTAAGACGGCCTTTTCCTTGGGAATGTAAAATGCTGGACGATCTGGACCGACGCCTTCTCGAAAGCCTGATCAAGGATTCGCGAACCTCATTGAAGGAACTGGCCCAGCAGGTAGGACTGTCATCGCCGAGTGTCGCGGAACGCCTGCGTCGGCTGGAGGATCGTGGCGTTATCAGGGCCTTCACCGTCGAAATCGATCCCCAAGCGCTCGGCTACACCTTGCAGGCGATCGTTCGCATCCGGCCCTTGCCGGGCAAGCTGCATATTGTCCAGAAGCTGATCGAGGAGATTCCGGAGTTTGGCGAATGCGACAAGGTGACGGGCGACGACTGCTTTGTTGCCCGGCTGTTCGTGCGCTCGATCGGCGACCTCGACAAGCTTCTCGACCGTATCGCCGACAAGGCCGAAACGAGCACAGCCATCATCAAGGGGCAGCCGATCCGCAGGCGCCCGCCGCCACTCGGCGCAACTGCCTCCTCAAAACCGTGACAGGCCTCAGCACGAACGACCACAGCGTCGTGTGCGCATTTGCTGTCGCGGCGCGAAAGTTTATCGGCTATTCCAGCGTCTACACGCTTTCCCTCCAACTGCTCCCCGACGATGTCAGGCTTGCTATTCGATCCATGGTTCTATGCCGCTGCCGTTCCAGCCGTCATCCTGGTTGGTCTGTCCAAGGGCGGCTTTGGCGGCGCGGTCGGTTTCGTCGGCGTGCCGCTGATGGCGCTGGCCATGCCGCCGGTGCAGGCAGCCGCCATCCTGCTGCCCATACTGTGCCTGATGGACGTCGTCTCGGTGTGGACATGGTGGGGGGTCTACGACCGCAAGATGCTTGCGGACATGATGCCGGGGGCAGTGATCGGCATCGGCCTCGGCTGGCTGACCGCGGCGCTGGTGACAGCGGAAATGGTGCGGCTGATCGTCGGCGCCGTGGCGATTATCTTCGTGCTTCGCTGGGTCTATCTACAGGTGCGGCACGGTGCGCGCCACTCGGCCGAGCCCAACCGCGCGGCTGCCGCACTCTGGGGGACGGTCGCCGGCTTCACCAGCTTCGTCGCCCATGTCGGCGGCCCGCCCTTTCAGGTCTATGCGCTGCCGATCCGGCTCGATCCGAAAGTGCTGTCGGGCACCGCCGCAATCTTCTTTGCCGCCACCAACGCGTTGAAGCTCATCCCCTATTTTGCGCTCGGACAGTTCGACACCACCAACCTGACCGCATCGGCGGTTCTGGTACCGCTGGCGCCGCTCTCGACCATCGCCGGCGCCTGGCTGGTGCGGCGGATGCGACCGGAGCTGTTCTACCCCTTCACCTATGCGACCGTAGCGGTCGTCGCGGTCAAGCTCCTGTGGGACGGGACCGCCGGCCTTTTCTAGATTGCCAGCCGGTTGGAAGCCGCCGGCAGCCGAGCCGTCAGCAGCGTTGTTTCGGAACGATGTTGCGCGGGAGACGGCTTTGTTCGGCGTCCTGTGAGACACGGCCGGAAGGGAACCGCTCGAGGATTGCGCAAGCGCGTCCCGCCGTTTTCGGCTATTGTGGCAGCGCCGGGGAAGGGTCGGGCGCGATGCGACATCGTCCAGAAACATTGCCGATGCTAATGCGCCGATGCCGGGGACCCGGTGGCGGGGCGACCGCCTGATCTCAACCCATTCCCATGACGGGAAAAGGCAAATCGGGGCACACAATGCAAAAGGTAGCACGAAACTTCTTCACGCTGGCCGTTGTCTACGCACTGGTCGGAATGGCGCTCGGCCTGCAGATGGCGATCAGCAAAGATCATGCGCAGATGCCAACCCACGCCCACATCATGGTGGCCGGATGGCTGATGTCGGCGGTGTTCGCCTTCTTCTACCATCTGTTTCCGGCAGTCGCGGAAAAGACGCTTGCCACCGTGCATTTCTGGTTGACGGCAATCAGTGGCACCGGCCTATTGATCGGCCTTTACATCATGCTTGCCGGCAACCCGGCGATCGAGCCGCTGGTGGCAACATCCTCGATGGGCTTTTACGCGGGGCTGCTGCTGTTCGCCTATATCGCGCTGCCGGTGGCGTGGAAGGCAGAGCGGCATGCTGAGACGCAAAAGGCCTGAGTCCAAAGGTCTAGGCCCCAAAAAGCCTGGAGTTGTTGTGCTGTTACGGCACAGCGGGCGACGCTTGTTCAAAAAATATCCACGCTGTTAAGGCTTCATTAAGCTTTACGGGCGTTTACTATGCGCATCCAGTGATCTGGATTCTTACCGAGTGGTTGGAGCCACTTTGTTTGACGCCTCCCTGTTAAACTCCTGAGAGCCGCCTTATCCGCGGCTCTTTTTTTTCGGCGATCCGGATTGCCGGTCGCCCGTGCCGCTGCGCCGCCGTTAACCGTTTGTTAAACATGTGCTTGCCTTCACCGGCGGCGAAGCGCATTTTCAAGCCTCGGTCATATAGGGTGCAGGCGTGACGGCGATGACGCCGATTCGGCCGGCTGTAAGGCAAGTGCAGGGCGTATCGATGAACGATCCTTCGATGGGAAGCGCGAAAACCATCAAGCTGGCGGAGCGCCGGGTTTTCTCCCAATCCTTCAAGCCGCTCTACCAGGAAGGCATGGGCCTGGTCGAGCAGGCGGCCGAATATCTGGACGGCAAGGGCCGGGCCGAGGCGAAGAAACTGTCCAGGCTGGCGGCGACGCTCTATGCGGCCGAGTCGATGCGACTGACCACGAGGCTGATGCAGGTCGCCTCATGGCTGCTTCTGCAGCGCGCCGCGAATTCCGGCGAGATGACTCGCGATCAGGTTGCTTCCGAAAAATCCAAGGTGCGTCTCGATACCGCTTCCGCCAACAACGATGCCGCAGGCTGGGTCGAGCTGCCCAAGGATTTTCTTGACCTCATCGACCGCTCGCTGCGCCTGCAGGCGCTGGTGCGTCGCATGGACGAGGAAATCTACGGCGGCGCCGTGGCCGAGGCCGCTCCATCCGGCCGCCGCATCAATCCGGTTTCCGATCAGATCACGCTGCTCAACACGGCTTTCGCCCGCGGCTGAGAGACTGCTCGATAATTCTCCGCTAAACGCCAGGAGCGTCCTTTTGTGGGCCAATCCTCAAATCGTGTTTGGGCCGAAATGGGGCCGCAAGCCGCCGGGCTGGTTTCGAGCATAATTGCGCAAACGCGCCATTTACGCGCTCACTAGTCCCCATACTGCCCAGTGGCAGCCTAGACAGGCACTAGATCTTGCATTGCCCGGTAGGATAGCCAAACCTTGTGCCCGAGTAGCGCGACCGGTCATCCGTTGAAGGCAAGATCAATAACGAAGTCCGGATAGACTCGTCGCAGGATGCGATCGACGCGATCAAAGCATTGCCGAGGCGACGAGCACGGGTAGAATTGACGCGGACAGCATCGAACATCTGCGGCGCTGTTTCAAACCTCTGGTCCAGCCCGCATAAGGGGGTGCAATGACCGAGCATCGAATCTATTCCATGAGCTTTGCCAGCGTCTATCCGCACTATGTCGCCAAAGCGGAAAAGAAAGGACGCACCAAAGCCGAGGTTGATGAGATCATCCGCTGGCTGACGGGCTACACCCAGAAGCGGCTGGACGCCCAGCTGGGGAAGAAAACCAGCCTGAAGGATTTCTTTGATCAGGCGCCTCAACTGAATCCTTCTCGGAATTTGATCACGGGGGTGATCTGTGGTGTCCGGGTGGAAGACATCGAAGACCCGCTGATGAAGGAAACCCGCTACCTCGACAAGCTGATTGATGAGCTTGCCAGGGGCAAGGCGATGGAGAAGATCTTGCGGAAATGACGCGATCGCACGATCGCATCGACCGCGATCCGTTTCAGATCGGATACCTGAAGAACGCCGTTGGCGAGGGTAGCGACGGCATCGACAATGATGGACACAGCGAATTCGACATCGACACAGGGCGGCTTCGGCCGGCCCGTTTGATGGCAACGGATGACGTTTAGGGCTCTGTAACACGGCGACGACGAGCCCGACACGATGTCGCAGGCATATCCACGCGACGGGCAGCAAGGGCCGTCGCCGGCTCTATGTTCCCTTTACGATTCTCGGCTTGATTGGTCGGCGGGGTTGAGCCGCACTTTCAAGGGCCAAGGCCAGCCGTTTCTCGTCTTCGAGGGCGCGATCGACTGCCTCGATTTCCTCTTGGAGCTCCTTTAGCTTGGCTCCGTAGCTGGAGCCATCGCTGTCCCCGATCTGAAACCCGCTTGCCCGCATTGCGTCGCGGGTATGGTGCACGTTACGGACTCCTTCGCGTCGAGTCGCGACCAGGATTTCCCTGAACTCTTCAAGACGTTCAACGTGATTGCGAGGCATTGCGTTCTCCTATTTCGTCGTCATCGGCGCTGACGGCGATTCAGCACGGTTACAGCTTACGGCCCAGAAGGTTTAGGCGACTCTAAGAGATACGCTCGACAAAACATGAATGCGAAAGCTCAAATTTGACCGTCTTGCAGTAAAGTGGAGCGCGGGAAATTGGCTTGGGACCCGACCGATCACCGACAGGTGCCAAACTCTTCGGCCGAGCGCGTCTGCTGCTCGGCGCTAGCTGGTTCTGCCCTCTTCCTGCACCCAGCCCTGACCGCTCGTGATGATAAGCATCTGGCCTGCCGGGCCAGACTGTCCGCGCGGCGGCCAGTGGATACGGCATCGCCTACGTCCCGGAGAACATCGTCGAGCAGCACATCGCACGTGGCAAGCTGGTTCAGCTTCTGGACGATTGGTCGCCGTTTTTTGAAGGCTATTTCCTCTACTATCCGAGCCGTCGTCAAAATCTTCCCGCGTTCAAAGTCATCGTCGATGCGCTACGACATCGGAATTGAAGCGAGGGGATCTAAACCGCGCGATTGGCTCACGCCCTATTAGGACGCAGCAGAACCTGTTTCTGGTTTGTTCACATTTCGCTGGCATCGCTGTCCGCCACGGGTAGACTTGGCGGATGGGGGAAACGATTCGCATCATCGGCATCGATCCGGGGCTGAGGCGCACCGGCTGGGGCATCGTCGAAAGCCTCGGCAACTCGCTGCGCTTCGTCGCCTCCGGCACCGTGCGTTCAGACGACAAGGCGGCGCTGGCGACACGGCTTTGCCAGTTGCATGACGGGCTTGCCGAGATCCTGCACGCCGCCATGCCGCACGAGGCGGCGGTCGAGCAGACATTCGTCAACAAGGATGCGGCCGCGACCCTGAAGCTCGGCCAGGCGCGCGGCATCGCCATGCTGGTGCCGGCGCTGGCCGGCCTGGTCGTTGCCGAATATGCGCCCAACGCCGTCAAGAAGGCGGTGATCGGCGTCGGCCATGGCGACAAGAAGCAGATCCACATGATGGTCAAGGTGCTGATGCCGAAGGCGACGTTCGACACCGACGATGCCGCCGACGCGCTGGCCATTGCCATCTGCCACGCGCATCATCGGCAGAGTGTTGTCTACAGGTTGGCGGCGCTGGCATGAAGGACCACACATGATCGGCAAGCTAAAAGGCACGCTGGACGAGATCGACGAGGATTTCTGCATCATCGATGTGCACGGCGTCGGCTATGTCGCCCACTGCTCGGCGCGCACGCTGGCCGCCTTGCCGGCCCCCGGCGAGGCGGTGGTGCTGTTCATCGAGACCTATGTCCGCGAAGACATGTTGAGGCTGTACGGTTTCCAGTCGGTTCTGGAGCGCCAATGGTTCCGGCTGCTGATGAGCAATGTGCAGGGCGTCGGCGCCAAGGTGGCGCTGGCTATTCTCTCGACGCTGGCGCCGGCCGATCTCGCCAATGCCATCGCGCTGCGTGATATTGCCATGGTCAGCCGCGCGCCCGGCGTCGGCAAGAAGGTGGCCGAGCGCATCGTCACCGAACTGAAGAACAAGGCGCCGGCCTTTGCAGGCGCTGCGTCCGGCACCATCGGCCTGAAGCAGGAGCTTGGCGAAGGCGTCGCGCCGGCGCCGATCACCGACGCCGTCTCGGCGCTGGTCAATCTCGGCTATTCGCGCGATACCGCCGCCAATGCGGTGGCGGCGGCGCTGAAAAGCGCCGGTGAGGACGCGGATGCGTCGAAGCTGATCCGCTTCGGGCTGAAGGAACTGGCGCGGTGAAATGGTTGCTGGAAAAATAAAATTCCGACTACTATGTAATTGGTAAGAATTTTCTCCAGGAGTAAGAATATGGGTGCGTATGCCAGTCTGACCTCCAAGGGGCAGCTCACGATTCCGAAGGACGTCCGGGACGCCTTGTCACTCAAGACAGGCGATACGATTGCCTGGACGGTCATGGATGGTGTTCTGATCGGAACGCCGCGCAATCTCGGATTTGCCGACCTCGCCGGATTCTTGGGAGATCCGCCTGGCGGTCCTGCTACGCTGGAGGAGATCGACGCCGCAGTGCGGGATGCGGTCGGCCGGCATGTTGTCGGAGATCGGTCAAACGACGGACAAGAGGGTGCCGCTTGACGTCGATCGGGATCGATACAAACGTTTTGCTTCGCATGGTTCTTAACGACGATCCGGAGCAGCGGGCGAAGGCGCTTGCGTTCGGCGGCGGCCTCAGTGCGGAAATGCCCGGTTTCGTAAGCTTGATCGTGCTGGTCGAATTCAGCTGGTCGTTGGCTTCGCGCTACAGGCAGCCAAAGGAACAGGTGTTGGCCGCGATCCAGCGGCTGCTCAAGATCAAGACGCTGGAGTTCGAAGATTTCGATGCTATCGTCATCGCGCTCGAGCGATCGAATTCGGTGCAGGTCGACTTTGCCGACGCGTTGATTTCCGAGCACAATCGGAAATTGGGTTGCTCGCACACAGTCACTTTCGATCAGCGTGCTGCCAAGGCCATTCCCGGCATGGAACTGCTCGCATGAGCGACACATACCATTTGAGGGTTTCTCCCATCATTCGATGTTCCTTCGAGGTGCCCGCATGAGCCTTTCGCCACGCCTCATTGCTCCCGACAAGCGCGGCGAGGACGCCGAGCAGACCTTGCGTCCGCAGACGCTCGGCGATTTTGTCGGCCAGGCGGCGGTGCGGGCCAATCTCAAAGTGTTCATCGAGGCCGCCAAGGGGCGCAGCGAGGCGCTCGACCATGTGCTGTTCGTCGGCCCGCCCGGCCTCGGCAAGACGACGCTGGCGCAGATCATGGCACGTGAGCTCGGCGTCAATTTCCGCTCGACCTCCGGCCCGGTCATCGCCAAGGCCGGCGATCTCGCAGCACTGCTCACCAATCTCGAAGACCGCGACGTGCTGTTCATCGACGAGATCCACCGGCTCAACCCGGCGGTCGAGGAAATCCTTTATCCGGCGATGGAGGATTTCCAGCTCGACCTGATCATCGGCGAAGGGCCGGCGGCGCGCTCGGTCAAGATCGATCTTGCCCGCTTCACCCTGGTCGCCGCCACCACCCGGCTCGGCCTATTGACCAATCCGCTGCGCGACCGTTTCGGCATTCCGGTCCGCCTCAATTTCTACTCGGTCGAGGAACTGGAACAGATCGTGCGGCGCGGCGCCCGCATTCTTGCCATGCCGCTCGGCGACGATGGCGCGCTGGAGATCGCGCGGCGCGCGCGCGGCACGCCGCGCATCGCCGGCCGGCTGTTGCGCCGCGTGCGTGATTTTGCCTCCGTCGCCGGCGACGGTCACGTCGACCGCCAGATCGCCGACGAGGCGCTGACGCGGCTCGAGGTCGATGCGCTCGGCCTCGACGCGCTCGACCGCCGCTATCTCTCGATGATCGCGCGGAATTTTGGCGGCGGGCCGGTCGGCATCGAGACCATCGCGGCAGGGCTTTCCGAGCCGCGCGACGCCATCGAGGACATCATCGAGCCCTATCTGATCCAGCAGGGTTTTATTCAGCGCACACCGCGCGGCCGCGTGCTGACCGCCAATGCCTGGCGGCATCTCGGCCTCGATGCGCCGAAGGACCTTGCGCAGCAGCAGATCAGCCTGTTCCAGGAAGAGTAGCCGCGCGGCCTTGCGGCTCCATTCCTGCGCAAAATCTCCTAATCCTGGTCAGCTTGCCGGCGCATTTGCGGGCTCTAACGCTTCGCTGTGGGACCGTCGGTTCCACGAACGAAGGGGTTGAGCGATGATCACCAGACGCGGCTTCCTGCGCCTCATCGGCGGTTCCTTCCTATCCGCCGTGTCGCTCAATGCTTATGCGGTTGGCCTCGAGCCGATGCTGCTGACACATGTAAAGCGCTATTCACTGACCCCGCCAAACTGGACTGCAGGATTGCGGCTTCGCGTCGTCGCTCTCGCCGATATTCATGCCTGTCGGCCATGGATGACGCCGGAGCGGATCAGGTCACTTGCCGAACGGGCGAACAGCCTGCAGCCGGATCTGATTGTCCTGCTTGGCGACTATGCAGCCGGCACACGCCTGGTTACGGACTGGGTGGGCTCCTCCGAATGGGCGCCGGCCTTGTCAGGCCTGAAGGCGCCACTCGGCGTGTGGTCCATCCTTGGCAATCACGACTGGTGGGAGGACCTTTCCGCGCAGAAGGCCGGGTTGGGGCCGACGGTGCGCGCCGGGCGCTCGAGAGCGCCGGCATACCGGTCCTGGAAAACGATGTGGTGCGCCTGGAAAAAGACGGGCATGGCTTCTGGGTCGCCGGACTTGCCGACCAACTTGCGCTGCGGCCGGGCAAGGCCTGGGGCCGCAGCAGGTTCAAAGGACTGGACGATCTGCACGGCACGCTGGCAAAGGTAAGCGACAAGGCCCCTGTTATCCTGCTGGCAGATGAGCCGGACATTTTCCCGAAGGTCCCGCCACGGGTATCGTTGACCCTTTCGGGTCATACCCATGGCGGACAGGTGCGGTTGCTCGGCTATTCTCCGGTCGTGCCGTCCCGCTTCGGCAACCGTTTTGCCTATGGCCATGTCGTGGAGGAGAACTGTAACCTGATCGTCTCCGGAGGCCTCGGTTTCAGCATCCTGCCGGTGCGTTTCGGGATGCGCCCAGAGATTCTTTCGATCGACCTGGGTTCAGCACTTCAATGAAGTGACCTGATCGCGTCCATCACATCCGGCTCGGCCTTGTCGCCATCAAAAGCGTCGACGATGCCGAAGGCGCCGCCATAGCTCCAGACCGACCATGCGAAGCCATGGGCTTCGGCGCGCGCGATCATGTCCCTGACATAAGCGGCACGGTATTCGGCCGGCATCACGTAGGGATTGCCGTATTCCTGGCGGATCATGCCGAATTCGCCGAGCGTGATGTTCTCCGGCTTTATCCCGTTGGCCTTTGCCCAGGCCTCGACCCTGGTGAACGGCGCCTCCATCGTCTCGCGCAGCTCCTCGTCCGTGTCCAGGCTGGCGACCTGCTCGTCGAGATAGGCAAGCAGGCCGCTCTGGCGCGCCCATGGCGCCTCGGCCTTGATCCTTGCGCGGATCGTATCGAGCGCAGCATCCAGCTGGGCGCGCGGGACGGCGCTGAGCGGATAGGGCAGGCCGGTGACATAGGGGATGAAGTCGCCGGCCCAGGTCGCGCCCTGATGGGTCAGCAGGAACGGGTCGTAGGAGTGAAAGGTCCAGATGATGTTGTCGTCGGGGATCGCCTTCGGATCGATCTTTGCCAGCGATACCGCCTTGGAATAGCAGGCGCCGGTCAGGATCAGGGTGAGCCTGGTGGCTGACGAACGCGCCGCCGCGAACAGTTTCTGCTGGCGCTCCGGCCACAGGCCGGTGCCGTCGGCGTCGCAGTCGATGACCGGCTCGTTCATCGGCTCGAAAGCGACTTGGCGCGGATCCTCATCGGCCAGCGTGCGCGCCATCTTGCGCACCATTTCGACATAGGCGTCGAACATTTGTGGATCGTCCATCACCTCGCCCATGCCGATCTTGCGGCTGCTGCCGCTGGGGATCAGGTGCATGTCGACGATCACCTTCAAGCCGGCGCGATTGATCATGCGCACCGAGGCCAGCACGCTGGCATAGAGCTCGTCGCGCAGCGCCAGCGTCTCGCCGGACAGGAACGGCGACGGATCGACGGGCATGCGCAGGAAATCGAAGCCGGCGCTCTTCAGCGCCTTGAGGTCGTCGTCGTTGAGGAATTTGCGCCATTCCGGATAGGGCAGGATTGCCCGCCGGTCGCCCCATTTGTCCTCGCCCGGCCATGTCGTCCATTGGTCGAGATTGAGGCCGCGCTTCATCATAAAGCTCGCCGCCTGGCCCGGCGGCACCAGCGCGGCCAGCGCAAGCAGCGCTGCCATCGAGGTCTTGATCATCGCCGTCAACAGTGCCATCGGGTTCATGCGCCAAGTTAATGCGTGTCGCCCAAAACTGTGCAGCGGTTTTGCGACAACGACGCGCGCCCGCAAACATCACCTGGAGCGCGTCGCGCTTTAGGTGCCCGGCCAGGCCAAGAAAGGAAAGCGCGATGGACGATCATGGTGAAGCGGCGGCGCTCTGCGCCGGGCTTTCCGGCGCGCTGACCGAATTCGGCCACCGGCTGATGGCGCGGGTCTATTATGCCGACACCGATTTCTCCGGTGTCGTCTATCACGCGCGCTATCTCGAATTCTTCGAGCGCGGCCGTTCCGATTATCTCAGGCTTGCCGGCGTCCACCACACCGAGCTTGCCGACGGGAAGCTCGGCGAAAGAATAATCTGGGTGGTGCGGCGCATGGAAATCGACTTTCGCGGCTCCGCCCGCATGGACGATGTCTTGACCATCGAGACGCGCACCGAGGACATTTCGGGCGCCCGCATCTTTATGGCGCAGCAGCTGAAGCGCGGCGGCGAGGTGCTGGTCGAGGCGCGGGTCGAGGCGGCGATCATCGGCGAGAACGGCCGGCCAAGGCGCTTTCCGAAGGAATGGATCGCAACCTTCATGCCCAAGACAAATCGGTAGTTCAAATCGGCAAGTTACCGATCCCAATGATCCGCTGACGATGCCAGGTGGCTCGCCCAAGGCGCGGCAATGCGCCGCGCTGTGCGTCCTAACCCATCCTTAACCATAACGGTTCATGAAGAGAGTGGTGAAGATTGGAGGAATCCAGCGCCTTCCTTTCACCAAGATTTGCCCTGAAAAGGCCGCCTACGGTGCATTTTGGGGTTATCCCGCAAGCTTTGCGCGAACGGATTACAAGGGATGCCTATGGGCCAGCCGCCAGCCGTGCCCGGAAAATTCTTAAGGACGTAACCATGGAAAATATCGCACTCGCCGAACCGGGCGCGCATTTGTCGATTTGGGCGCTGTTCACGCAGGCTGGCTGGGTGGTCAAGCTGGTCATGATCGGGCTGCTCTGCGCCTCGATCTGGACCTGGGCGATCATCGTTGACAAGCTCGTCGCCTATGGCCGCATGCGGCTCGCGCTCAATCGCTTCGAACAGGTGTTCTGGTCCGGGCAGTCGCTGGAAGAGCTCTATCGCACGCTCGCCGACCGCAAGACGTCAGGCATGGGCGCCATCTTCGTCGCCGCCATGCGCGAATGGAAGAAGAGCTTCGAGAAGGGGGCGAAATCGCCGCTTGGCCTGCAGACCCGCATCGACAAGGCGATGGACCTGGCGCTGACCCGCGAAATGGAAAAACTGGAAGGACGGCTTGGCTTTCTCGCCACCACCGGCTCGGCAGCGCCGTTCATCGGCCTGTTCGGCACCGTGATCGGCATCATGACCTCGTTCCAGGCGATCGCGGCATCGAAGAACACCAGCCTGTCGGTGGTCGCACCCGGCATTGCCGAGGCGCTGCTGGCCACGGCAATTGGCCTGCTGGCGGCTATTCCCGCCGTCATCGCCTACAACAAGCTGTCGTCGGACGCGAGCAAGATCGCCGTGCGCATGGAAGGGTTCGCGGACGAGTTCTCCGCCATACTCTCGCGCCAAATCGATGAAAAAGTCGCGCAGAAGACCTGAGGAACAATCATGGGAATGTCTGTAGGCGCGGGTGGCGGGGGACGCGGTGGTCGCGGCCACAGGCGGCGCGGCCGCCATCACGCGATGATATCGGAAATCAACGTCACGCCGATGGTCGATGTGATGCTGGTGCTCTTGATCATCTTCATGGTCGCCGCGCCACTGCTGACGGTCGGCGTTCCGGTCGACCTGCCGGAAACACAGGCCAAGGCGATTGCGGCCGACACGCAACCGATCGAGGTATCCATCAACTCCGCCGGCCAGATTTACATCCAGAAGACCGAGATCCCGATCGAGGAACTGGTGGCAAAGCTGCAGGCGATCTCGAAGACCGGCTATGACGAGCGCATCTTCTTTCGCGCCGACAAGGCGACCAATTATGGAGCGGCTCTGCAGGTCATGGCCCGTGTCCAAGCCGCTGGCTACAAGAATATGAGTCTCATCTCGCTGCAGGAACAGGACCAGTAGACAAGAACATGCGGACCGGCCTCACCACATCGGTGATCTTGCATGCGACGGCGATCGCCTTCGGGCTGTTCACACTGTCGGCGCCGGCTGCGCTTCCGTCGTCCGAAGTCGAGTCGGTCGCAGTCGAGATCGTGCCGATGGAAGCGATCGCGCAGATACAGAAAGGCGACAAGAAAGCTGCGGTGAGCGAAAAGCCGACTCCATTGCCGACCCAGCGTCCGGACATCGTGGCCGACGCGAAGACGGTCGGCGACAACAGCGTCGATACCGACAAGCCGCCGACGCCGGAGCCCAAGCCCCAGCCGGTCGATATGGCTGAGGCGCCGCCGCCCGCGCCGACGCCGAAAGAGAAGCCGAAGCCCGAGGACGTGCCGAAACCGAAGGAGCAGCCGAAGCCTGTCCCGGCGACGGAGGTCGCACCGGTCCCGCAGCCGAAGGAAGAGGTCAAGCCCGAGCCGGTCAAGCAGGCGGAGCCCAAGCCGACACCGGCCAAGGAACCGGCGCCGACGCCGCCGCAGGACAATACCGCCGCCATCGACCCGAAGCCAGAGGTCAAGCCGGACGCCGTTGCCGAGGCCATTGCCCAGGAGCCGCCAACCGAGGAGACGCAGCTTCCGGACTCGGCGCCCGCCCCGCAGGCGCGGCCGAAGCCGCAGCCGGCCCAGGCCGAAAGCGCCAAGGCGCCCGAGCGCAAGGACGCCGACAAGCCGGTCAAGGAAGCCTCGTCCAAGCCGAAATCGGAAGACAAGCAGTTTGACGCCGATGAGGTCGCTGCCCTGCTTGACAAGCGGAAGCCATCCGGCGGCGGCGCCAAGCGCTCAACCCAGCAGGCATCGCTTGGTGGTGACAAGGATCAGGGCCAGAAGTTGTCGAAGTCGGAGGAAGGGGCGCTCCGAGATCAGCTTGCCGGTTGCTGGTCAATTCCTGCTGGCGTCGAGGGCTCGGAGAGCTACGTGGCCGTGATCCGCTTCAATCTGGACGCGTCTGGCAAGCTAGATGGCCGGCCTGCTGTCGAAAAATCGAGCGGAAGCCGCCCGTTCGACGAGAGTGCCGTACGCGCGGTTCAGAAATGCGACATGGCCGGTCTGCAGGTTCCCGCCGGCAAGCAGGACATCTGGGCCGACGTCCGGGTCACTTTCGATCCGAGGGAGATGCTGGGCCTGTAGGCCTGGCGCCCGTAGAATCATTGAAGAGAAGCGAGAAGACATGAAATCCATCCTCAAGCCGCTCCTGATGATCGTAGCGATGGCGCTGGGCATGACTGCCGCCGCCACCTTGCCGGCGCGGGCGCTCGTTGAGCTCAACGTCAACAAAGGCAATGTCGAGCCGCTGCCGATCGCCATCACCGATTTCCAGGGCGGCGATGCGCTGGGCGCGGAGATTTCCGGCATTGTCAGCGCAGACCTGAAACGCTCCGGCCTGTTCGCGCCGATCGACAAGAGCGCCTTCATCGAAAAGATCTCCAACCCCGATGCCACGCCTCGCTTCGAGGACTGGAAGGTGATCAATGCCCAGGCGCTGGTCACCGGCAGCGTCAGCAAGGAGGCCGATGGCCGCGTCCGTGCCCAGTACCGGTTGTGGGACACCTTTGCCGGCCAGCAGATGTCGGGCGAGCAGTTCTTCGCCAACGACGCCAACACAAGGCGCGTCGCCCACATCATCGCCGACGCCATCTATGAGCGGCTGACCGGCGAGAAGGGCTATTTCGACACGCGCGTCGTCTTCATCGACGAATCGGGCGCAAAGAACGCGCGAAAGAAGCGCCTCGCCATCATGGACCAGGACGGCGCCAATATCCGCTACCTGTCGGACGGCAGATCGATCGTGCTGACCCCGCGTTTCTCGCCAAACCGGCAGGAAATCACCTACATGTCCTATGAAAGCGGCCAGCCGAAGGTCTATCTGCTGCAGATCGAGACCGGGCAGCGCGAACTGGTCGGCGACTTTCCCGGCATGACCTTTGCGCCGCGGTTCTCGCCCGACGGCCAGAAGGTGATCATGAGCCTGCTGCGCGACGACGGCAATTCCAACATCTTCGCCATGGATTTGAGAAGCCGCTCGACGACCAGGCTCACCAACTCGACGGCCATCGACACCTCGCCGTCCTATTCGCCGGATGGCAGCAAGGTGGTGTTCACCTCCGACCGCGGCGGCCGCGCGCAGATCTATGTGATGGGCGCCGACGGTTCTGGCCAGACCCGCATCTCCTTCGGCGACGGCGTCTATTCGACGCCGGTATGGTCCCCGCGCGGCGACCTCATCGCCTTCACCAAGCAGACCGCCGGCGAGTTCCAGATCGGCGTCATGCGCGTCGACGGTTCAGGCGAGCGCATCCTTTCAACCGGCTTCCAGCAGGAGGGGCCGACCTGGGCGCCCAACGGCCGGGTGCTGATGTTCTTCCGCGATTCTGCCGGCGGCCCGAAACTCGTTTCGGTCGATCTCACCGGCCGCAACGAACAGTCGATCCCGACCTCGAATTTCGCTTCGGACCCGGCCTGGTCGCCGCTGCTGGAATAGGCTGGAAGGGGAATTGAGGAATTGAGGAACTGACGAGTTGAAGAACTGAAGGATGGAGAAGGCAGCGGCCTACATCGAGCACGCGAGGGATTTGGAAGTCTATAAGCGTGCCTATGCAGTTTCCCTTGGGGTACACAGAGCCACGCTTGCTTTTCCGAAAATGGAGCAATACGCGCTCGCCGATCAACTACGTCGTTCCAGCAAGGCGATCTGCGCCAATTTGGCTGAGGGTTTTGCCAAACAAACCCGCTCCAAGCCCGAATTCGCACGGTTCATTTCGATGGCGATAGGGTCATGCAGTGAAGTGGAGACGTGGATTTCGTATGCGTTCGATCTGGAGTATATCACCCAGGCGCAACGCGACGAGTGGTTGCAATCCTATGCCCGCATCTACGGAATGCTGGTCAAATCTCAGAGAGAAGCTGAGGTGACCTCTTTCCTCAATTCCTCAGTTCTTCAACTCTTCAATTCGCTCTTTTCCACGGCTTGGTCGCGTTTCAGCCGCATTTCTGCCTACGGTCCGCGCGCATTGTTGCCTCCTCGGATTCCCCTTGGGCAAAACGGCTGTGGACGGCAGCCGAAACCAAATTTTAACCGTGTTTCTTGAACGCCAGTTAACCCAAACGTGGTTACTGGACGATCAACGAAATCACTCGAATTGCGAAGGAGAGGCGGCATGGGCCGTATCGCAGCACTTACCAGAAACCCGGCGATGATCGCGCTGGTGGCGTTGCTCGCCATCGCCGGCTGCGCCTCGAAGAAGAACCTGAACAGCGCCGCCGATCTCGGTCTCAGCGGCGCCGGGGCGGCAACGCCCGGATCGGCCCAGGACTTCACCGTCAACATCGGCGACCGCATCTTTTTCGATACGGATTCGTCCTCGATCCGCGCCGACGCGCAGACGACGCTTTCGCGGCAGGCGCAATGGCTGAACCAGTATCGGCAGTATGCCATCGTCATCGAAGGCCATGCCGACGAGCGCGGCACGCGCGAATACAATCTGGCGCTCGGCGCCCGCCGCGCCGCCGCCACCCGCGACTTCCTCGTCGCCAGGGGCGTTTCTGCCCAGCGCCTGAAGACCATTTCCTACGGCAAAGAGCGTCCGGTCGCGGTTTGCGACGACATCTCCTGCTGGTCGCAGAACCGCCGCGCCGTCACCACGATCAGCGGCGCCGGTTCCTGATCGGCAATTTTCCGATCGGCAGAAATGCAACACCTACGTGTGAAAGGCGGCTGCGGCCGCCTTTTTCATGTCCGGTGCCCGGATGTGGGACTTGAAACAAAATTTGGCCGAAGTCCTGCGTCCTTGGTAATAACTGAGGCGCCTGACGGTCCACTCCGATCGGAAGGCATGCAACAGGCAAACAATCCACGGCGAGAGGCACATGCATTTCAGATCGGTCTTGAGCGGCACGCTTGCGTTGCTGCTCGTATCAAGCGTCGCTGCCCCGGCAGTAGGCAATGAGCAAGGCACAGAAAAAAGCGGTTTTTCCTTCCGCCTGCCGACGCTCGGCATTTTCGGTGAAAAAAAGAAACCGGATCAGGTGCAATTTGCGCAGGATGGCACCGGCACTACGGGGCTGGAGGAACAACTCCGGCAAATGAACGGCAAGATCGAGGAGCTCAACTTCCAGGTGCTGCAGATGCAGGAGCAGATCCGCAAGCAGCAGGAAGACAACGAGTTCCGCTTCCAGCAGTTGGAAGGCGGCTCACAAGGTGCGCAGCAGCCACGCGAGCAGAAGAAGTCGGACGCCACCACCAACACCGACAGCAGCGTCGCCGAGGCTCCGGCGACGCATGCGCCGGCCGATGCGGGCACACCGCCCGCGGGCGGCCAGAGCGGCGAGGTCATCGTCGAATCACCGACAGGGGAACCCGGCGCGGTGATCCCGGGCACGCCGCCGAAGACGTTCGGCACCATCACCGTCGACAAGAACGGCAATGTGATCGACGCAGACGGCAAGACGCAGGCACATGCACCGGCGCAGAACACCGCCCCCAGCGACCAAGTTACCAGCGACCTGGCCGCTGGCACGCAGGCCGGCAAGTCCGACGATACGGTGGTCGCGGCGCTGCCCGCCACCGACGACCCGGAGGAGCTTTACCGCAATTCCTATCAGTTCATCCTGTCGGGCGACTACGGCACTGCCGAACAGGGTTTTCGCGACCACATCGCCCGCTTCCCCAAGGACGCCAAGACGGCGGACGCGCATTACTGGCTGGGTGAGTCCCTGCTCGGCCAGCAGAAGTACCGCGACGCGGCCGAGACTTTCCTCGCCGCCAGCAAGGACTATCCGAAGGCCAAGAAGGCTCCCGACATGCTGCTGAAGCTCGGTGTGTCACTGGTCGGATTGAACCAGCGCGACGTGGCCTGCGCCACTTTCGGCGAGATCGGCAAGCGCTATCCGAACGTTTCCGGCGCGCTCAAGGAACGCGTCAAGCAGGAAAGGGCGCTCGCGGCGTGTTAGTTTTTCTCTTGCATGTCGTTGCCCCAAGACTTGTTGCCCCAGATCAGGGGCCACTTTTGGGCGACATGCATTGACGCCCGAAACCGAGCCTGACCGTTCGGTTTTGTCGCAGATCGACTTTACCAGCGGCGCTGTTGCGGCCGTGTCCGGCGGCAGCGACTCGACCGCCCTCCTCCTTCTCCTCAAAGATCACCTCGACCGTACCGCGCCGGCAACGAAATTGCTGGCTGTGACCATCGATCACGGTCTGCGGCCGGGCTCGGCAGCGGAAGCACAGGCCGTGGCCAGGCTTTGCGCCGGGCGCGGCATTGCCCACCGCATCCTGCTCTGGTCCGGACGCAAGCCTTCGACCGGCCTGCCGGCTGCCGCGCGAGAGGCACGCTACCGGTTGCTGGTCGAGGCGGCGCAGGCGGAAGGTATCGGCCTGATCCTGACCGGCCACACGGCCGACGACCAGGCCGAGACCGTGCTGATGCGGCAAGCTCGCCAAGAGAGGGTGCGAGAGCCAGGGCGTGGCCTAGCAGGCATGGCACCGGCCACCCTCTATGACTGGCGGATCTGGATCGCACGGCCGCTTCTCGGCACACGGCGTGCTGCGCTGCGCGAAGTCCTCCGGCGCGCGAATGTCGGCTGGACCGAAGACCCGACCAATGAAGACGAGGCTTTCGAGAGGCCACGTATCCGCGCAGCGCTTGCCGACCGCAATGGTGCGCGGGAAGACGCGTTGACGCTGGCCGCGCGGGCTGCGGTGGAGCGCGAGCAGCTTGGCCATCGCGCCGCCGTGCTGATCCGTGGCTTTGCCAGCAGGCCCGCAGCCGGCCTTGTCCGTCTCGATCCGGGCTTTGCGACAGCCGTCGACGAGGCGGCGGCCGTCTACGCGCTGCGGATCCTGCTGGCGACTGTCGGCGGCGTTGCCTTTCTGCCCGGTCAGGCTCGCAGCGAGGCGCTGCTCAACCGGCTGAGGCCCGGACCTCCTGGCACAACCCCAATTTTGGCTGCCCCGTTTTGCGCTACTTTGTCGCGGACGGTGGTCGATGCGCGGCGTGCCGGCATCTTCCTGCGTCGCGAAACCCGCAACCTGCCGCCCGCTGCGCCTGCCGTGAACAATGCCCTCTGGGACGGTCGCCGGAGGATCACATTGGGCGACGAGCCGGGTGCATTTTTGATCGCGCCGCTCGGCGCGGCTGGTGCCGCAAGACTGGCGATTGCCGAAAACGGCACGCAGCCAAGCCTTGTCCGCGCGGCTCTGGCGGCCGAGCCGGTGCTGTGGCGCGCAAGCGAATATCCTGGCGACAGCCCGGTCTTGCCAGGAATGGCGGTATGCCCGGTCGTCGCGCCCTTTGCCCGCTTCCTGCCGTCCTTCGACCTGGCGCCGGCCGGAACTGTCGCCGCGCTGATCGGTGCGCCGCGACTTCCTGCCCCGCCTTTCGGCGGCCACACTGCCGGTTGATCATGGGCGAAAGCTTAACCGCGACATGCTGTTCTGCTTGGCAATGAAGGGCGCCATCCCTATGTTAGACCCAAGTTTCCTCTCACGACGCGTGTCCGCTGGCGGACACCAACGGGACAATTGATGAATCCGAATTATCGCAATCTCGCGCTCTGGGCGATCATAGCGGTCCTGCTCATCGCTCTCTTCAATCTGTTCCAGACGCCGCAGACGCGCGGAGCAGCGAGTGACGTCCCCTATTCGCAGTTCCTGCAGGACGTCGCGGCCGGCCGGGTCAAGACGGTGACCATCGCGGGTGCCCGCATCTCGGGCACCTATACCGACACCTCTACCGGCTTCCAGACCTATTCGCCGGGTGATCCGTCGCTGGTTTCGAGACTCCAGGATAAGAACGTCACCATCAACGCGCGCCCCGAATCCGACGGTTCCAATTCGCTGTTCAGCTATCTCATCTCCTGGCTGCCGATGATCCTCATCCTTGGCGTCTGGATATTCTTCATGCGCCAGATGCAGTCCGGCTCCGGCCGCGCCATGGGCTTCGGCAAGTCGAAGGCCAAGCTTTTGACTGAAGCGCATGGCCGCGTCACCTTCCAGGATGTCGCCGGCGTCGACGAAGCCAAGCAGGATTTGGAAGAGATTGTCGAATTCCTGCGTGATCCGCAGAAGTTCCAGCGGCTTGGCGGCAAGATTCCGCGCGGCGTGCTGCTCGTCGGCCCTCCCGGGACCGGCAAGACGCTGCTTGCCCGTTCGGTCGCCGGTGAGGCCAACGTGCCGTTCTTCACCATTTCCGGCTCGGACTTTGTCGAGATGTTCGTCGGCGTTGGCGCTAGCCGCGTCCGCGACATGTTCGACCAGGCCAAGAAGAATGCGCCCTGCATCATCTTCATCGACGAAATCGACGCGGTCGGCCGCCATCGCGGCGCCGGCCTCGGCGGCGGCAACGACGAGCGCGAGCAGACGCTGAACCAGTTGCTGGTCGAAATGGACGGCTTCGAATCCAACGAAAGCATCATCCTGATCGCTGCCACCAACCGGCCGGACGTGCTCGATCCGGCGCTGCTCAGGCCCGGCCGTTTCGACCGCCAGGTGGTGGTGCCGAACCCCGACATCGTCGGCCGCGAGAAGATCCTGAAGGTGCATGTGCGCAACGTGCCGCTGGCCCCCAATGTCGACCTCAAGGTGATCGCGCGCGGCACGCCGGGGTTTTCCGGCGCCGACCTTATGAACCTCGTCAACGAATCCGCCCTGATGGCGGCGCGGCGCAACAAGCGCCTTGTCACCATGGCCGAGTTCGAGGACGCCAAGGACAAGATCATGATGGGCGCCGAGCGCCGCTCGTCGGCGATGACCCAGGCCGAGAAGGAACTCACCGCCTATCACGAGGCCGGCCACGCCATCCTGGCGCTGAACGTGCCGTCGGCCGATCCGCTGCACAAGGCGACCATCATCCCGCGCGGCCGGGCCCTTGGCATGGTCATGCAGTTGCCGGAAGGCGACCGCTATTCGATGAGCTACAAATACATGATCTCGCGCCTTGCCATCATGATGGGTGGCCGCGTCGCCGAGGAGTTCAAGTTCGGCAAGGAGAACATCACCTCGGGTGCCTCCTCGGACATCGAGCAGGCAACCAAGCTGGCGCGCGCCATGGTCACACGCTGGGGTTTTTCCGACAAGCTTGGCCACGTCGCCTATGGCGACAACCAGGAGGAAGTGTTCCTCGGCCATTCGGTGGCGCGCACGCAGAACGTCTCGGAAGAGACGGCGCAGATCATCGACGCTGAAGTGCGCCGGCTGATCGACGAGGCCTATTCGACGGCGAAATCCATCCTGACCAAGAAGAAGAATGAATGGATTGCGCTGGCGCAGGGGCTTTTGGAATATGAGACGCTGTCCGGCGACGAGATCAAGCAGCTGATCGCCGGCCACAAGCCGGCACGCGATCTCGGCGACGACACGCCGCCGAGCCGCGGCTCGGCCGTGCCGAAGTCCGGCAGCCGCCGCAAGAAGGGCCCGGAGCCCGAAGGCGGCATGGAGCCTCAGCCGTCAAGCTAGGCTCCGGCTCAGGAGACTGATTTCGAAAACGCCGCGGCTTGGACGCGGCGTTTTTGTTCACGAGGTGCCGACAGCGACAGCCGATCGCGGCCTGAAAAACTCCATCACTTCACCCAGTGCAGGGGATTCTCCACATGGGAAATAGACGTTGAAGGTTTGCGGATGCCGTGATGAGGGCTGATCTCCCCGCAAGGGCCCGCAAGGGGGGAGATTGGCAGCGGCGCCGACAGCGCCTCGCTAGCGCAGATACGGCATATCCTGGCCCTGCCTGCAACCGCCAGCAGCAAAAGGCCCGCGAACCTTCGCGAGCCTTGCTATGTTCGAATGTTAATGTCGATCAGCTCTTCAGCGCGACATTGCACAGGCTGTAGAAGCCGCCACCGTTCTGGATCCACTTGAGGCCACCCAGCGTCCCGGCCCCCTTGTTGGCTTGGTACTGGTCGCGGCAGGTGTACATGCGGGCCTTGGCCGGAGTTTCGCTGCTATATTTGTCCGAGATCGCCTTCGGAAACGTCACTCCCTGGGGAGCGGTCACGGTCGGCTTTTTCGGCTGGCTGGTGAGGCTTGCCTGATCGGCTGCCGGCTTGGTGTCGTCGTCGAAGGCACTGGCACCGCACTGGCTCATGCGGAAGTCGTTCCACTTCATGCCGTTCAGCGTGTTGCCGGCCTTGGCCGCCCGATATTTGGCGCCGCACTCCGCCCTGCTGAGGCCGCTGCCTGCATTGGCAGTTGCCGCTGCCTTGGTCGTCGCTGCGGCGGCCGCATCGGGCGTTGCAGCGCTGGTGCTGTTCGCCTTGGCTGGCGTGGCGTCGGTTGCGGCGGCGACGGTGACGCATTCTGCTTTGCGGAACTGGTTCCAGTTCTGCCCGCCAAGTGTTCCGGCGTCCTTTGCCGCGTTATACTTGGTGCTGCATTCAGCCATGGTCAGCGCATTGGCGGGCGCTGCCAGGAATAAAGTCACCACGGCAAGACCCGTCAAAGTTGCAAGTCGATGGATAAGCATGTGTCTTCTCCTCTGATGTTCACGTTATGTACCAAGCAAGCAATAGCACTCAACGAATGGTTGCGCCAGAGGGCAAATGGCGTAAAACCCTTCGGAAAGTGCATTATTTTGGATGAACTCGTTGCCAGCTCCTGCCCCCAGGCACTTTCCTGGGCGCATATGCACGGAAAACTTGTATAGAGCGGACCACTCTCCGGGAACTGCCTCGCATGACGGGCCGAGCGGGTCGGCCAGTGCGGCCGGCCCAGAATAACGCGACGGGGATTCTGACTTCGATGCCGCTGATTGGCACATGAAAGAATCCAGATGCGGTCTGAAGGTTCTGAACGCTGCTGGCGCAACCAGGGCAGGCAAATTCAAAGCACTGACGTGACACAAAACACACAAGACAACAGTTTTCTAAGGAATGGTGCCCTATAATCATGAATTGTGATGATAGGGCTCGGGCCAATGTGTGGCATGACGTGCCGGCAATGAACCATCGGGAAGCTGACTAGCATGGCAGGAAGTTATTTCGGAACGGACGGCATTCGCGGCCGCGCCAATAGATTTCCAATGACGGCGGAGGTCGCCATGAGGGTCGGCATGGCCGCCGGCCTTTCGTTCCAGCGCGGCAACCATCGTCACCGCGTCGTGCTCGGCAAGGACACCAGACTTTCCGGCTACATGATCGAGAATGCGATGGTGTCGGGCCTGTGCGCCGCCGGCATGGATGTGTTCCTACTCGGCCCGATTCCGACGCCCGCGGTCGCCATGCTGGTGCGCTCATTGCGCGCCGACATCGGCGTGATGATCTCGGCCTCGCACAATCCTTACTACGACAACGGCATCAAGCTGTTCGGTCCCGATGGCTACAAGCTTTCCGACGAGATCGAGGAGCGCATCGAGGGCATGCTCGACAAGGATATCGAACTGGCGCTCGCCGACTCGGACGGGCTCGGCCGCGCCAAGCGCGTCGACGGCGTTCATGACCGCTATATCGAATTTGCCAAGCGCACGCTGCCGCGGTCGATGTCGCTGTCGGGCCTCCGCATCGTCGTAGATTGCGCCAATGGCGCCGCCTACAAGGTGGCGCCCGAGGCGCTGTGGGAACTCGGCGCCGAAGTTGTCGCCATCAACGTCGAGCCCAACGGCTTCAACATCAACAAGGAGTGTGGCTCGACCCATCCGGCCGGCCTGCAGAAGAAGGTGCATGAAGTGCGCGCCGATATCGGCATCGCGCTCGACGGCGACGCCGACCGCGTCGTCATCGTCGACGAGAACGGCGCGATCGTCGATGGCGACCAGATCATGGCGCTGATTGCCGAGTCCTGGCATCAGAGCGGCCGGCTGGCCGGCGGTGGCGTCGTCTCGACGGTGATGTCCAATCTCGGCCTCGAACGCTTCCTCGGCGACATGAACCTGCAGTTGCACCGCACCAAGGTCGGCGACCGCTATGTCGTCGAGCACATGCGTGCGCACGGCCTGAATGTCGGCGGCGAACAGTCGGGCCACATCGTGCTGTCCGATTTTTCCACCACCGGCGACGGCCTCGTCTCGGCACTCCAGGTGCTCGCCTGCATCAAGCGGCAGAACCGACCGGTCAGCGAACTGTCGAAGAAGTTCGCGCCGGTGCCGCAATTGCTGAAGAACGTTCATATTTCCGGCGGCAAGCCGCTCGAGGAAGCCCTGGTCAAGGCGGCGATCGAAGATGGACGCCATCGTTTGGGCCAGGCTGGCCGCCTGGTCATCCGGCCGTCCGGCACGGAACCGCTCATCCGCGTCATGGCGGAAGGCGACGATCAGCAACTGGTCGAGGCCGTCGTCAACGACATCGTCGAGGTCATTTCGGAAGCCCGCAGCGCTGCCTGATCCCCCAGTTTTTGCCAGGTGAAAAGCCCGCCCTCCGGCGGGCTTTTTTCGTGTGTCCGCACGCCAAATCGTTGGCGGACAACGCGAAAATCCTGAAAGATTTAGAGATTCATGGTTAAGCGATAGGGTTAAACGGCTTTTAACTTTTCCAATTCATTATCCACGACTGAAACCAATCAGATTCGGACGCGTTCGCTGTGCCGAGGGTTCTCAGGGGTGACAAGCATGTTCAATACAGCAAGAATGGGCCTCTTTGCCGCGCTGCTCGCGGGCGTGGCCGGACCAGTGTTGGCCGCCGACTTCGTCGAGCCGCCTGTGGTCGAGCCGGCCCCGCCGCCGCCCGTCTACGAGCAGCCGGTCGAATATGGCGGCTGGTACATTCGCGGCGACATCGACTACCACTGGTCGAAGTTCCGCGGCGGCGACTACATCACCTACGGGGCGGTTCCAGGCACTGGCAGCTTTGACAGCGGCAAGCTGGATGGCGCCTTCTCGGCCGGCGCCGGCGTCGGCTACCAGATCAACCGGCATTTCCGTACCGACCTGACCGCGGGCTGGATGAGCAAATCCGATTTCCGCGGCTCGACCAGCGGCTTCTGCGGCATCAATCAGACGCCCTGCACTTCGACCGACCACTCATCCTATACGGCGCTGCTGCTCCTGGCCAATGCCTATGTCGATATCGGCACCTGGCACGGCGTCACGCCTTATGTCGGCGCCGGCATCGGCGGCGCCTGGGTCAAATGGGACACGCTGCACAACAATGACATCGACGGCGAGTTCGAGCATCATGGCGGCAAGGGCTGGCGCTTTGCCTATGCGGCCATGGCGGGCGCCTCCTACTGCCTGACCGATCGCGTCAAGCTCGATCTCGGCTACCGCTTCAGCCGTATCGAGGGCGGCAAGATGTTCGACTACGCTTCAGACAGCAATGTCGGTCCCGGCCGTGACAAGGGCATCAATGTGCACGAAGTGCGCGGCGGCCTGCGCTACCAGTTCGGCAACTCGGACTGCGCCCAGCCGGAGCCGATCGCCTACGAACCCGAACCGGTTTACACCAAGTAATCGCTTCGAGAGCAGGTTTGCGGACCGCCCGGCAAAAGCCGGGCGGTTTTTCTCGTTGTGGCGGAACGCGCATCAAAATCAATTCGCTAACGCCCTGTTATCCTTAACCGCCACTTAACCACTATGGTTAACAATGCCCTGAAACGGCGCTCGCGATCGCGAATGGCGCCACCTTCGGGAGCCGGGGATCATGACAGTCAAATCGCGCATAGCACTGGCGCTTGCAGCAATCGCCCTGACGCCGTTGTCGCAGGCGCTTGGCGCCGACTACGATCCGCCGATCTATGTCGACCAGGCGCCGGACTATGTGCCGGTCGAAGTCGGTTCGGGATGGTATCTGCGCGGCGATGTCTCCTATCTGGTGCAGAAGAGCTTCGACAATGAGGACTTCGCCTTCGCGCCAGCGAACTTCGACGAAGAAGAGGATCACATCTTCGCCAGCATCGGCTTCGGCTACCATTTTAACGATTATCTGCGCGCCGATCTCAATCTGGGCTATCTGCCCGGCAACGAGATCAGCGTCAGCTATGACAACGGAACGACCGTGGCATCGGCGGACCTGGAGAACTACGCGTTCTCGGGCATGCTCAACGGCTATGTCGATCTTGGCACCTATGTCGGGATCACACCCTATCTCGGCGCCGGTATCGGTATTGTCCAGACCAGGCGGCGCCTCTCGGCGGACTACTTCACAGACAACGCCAACCCCGCCGACGATTTCGTCCGCGATGACAACGAGACCCATTACTCTTTCGCCTATACGCTGAACGCCGGCCTTGCCTACCAGGTGTCCAAGAACCTTTCAGTCGATCTGGGCTATCAATATTTTTCCGCACCCGACGCCGAATATACCACCGCACAGGATTTGGATTCCTATCCGATCGACAAAGGGATCAGCAATCATCAGGTCAAGGTCGGGCTGCGCTACGATCTCTGGTAGGCACGGCGAAAGCCTCGGGAATGCCAGCGGCGGATTTCGGTCCGTCGTTCTCTTTTTCGGTGGGACGCGACCAGTATCCCGTCAGCGACAAAAACTTTCCTCTTGACGCCGGAAGCCTGAACGCATATCGCCGTCTGTGGGCCACCCCTCCCCAACGAGGGGCCACTATCTGGAAGGATAGACCACGATGACGATCCATACGAAGCCCGGACTGCGCCCGGCAAATCCCAATTTTTCCTCAGGTCCCTGTGCAAAACGCCCCGGCTGGTCAGTCGAGGCGCTGGCCAATGCCGCGCTCGGACGCTCGCACCGCGCCAAGATCGGCAAGACCAAGCTCGAACAGGCGATCGAGCTGACGCGGGAAATTCTCCAAATTCCGGCGGATTATCGCATCGGCATCGTGCCGGCGTCGGACACCGGCGCGGTCGAGATGGCGATGTGGTCGCTGCTCGGCGAACGCGGCGTCGACATGGTCGCCTGGGAGAGTTTCGGTTCCGGCTGGGTCACCGATGTGGTCAAGCAGCTGAAGCTCGCCGACGTGCGCAGGATCGAAGCCGGCTACGGTGCGTTGCCGGATCTGACAAAAATCGACTTCGACCGCGACGTGGTCTTCACCTGGAACGGCACGACCTCAGGCGTGTGCGTGCCGAACGGCGATTTCATCCCGGCCGCCCGCAAGGGCCTGACCATCTGCGACGCCACGTCGGCGGCCTTTGCGCAAGAGCTCGATTTTGGCAAGCTCGACGTCGTCACCTTCTCCTGGCAGAAGGTGCTGGGCGGCGAAGGTGCGCATGGCATGCTGATCCTCAGCCCGCGCGCCGTCGAGCGGCTGGAAAGCTACAAGCCTGGCTGGCCGCTGCCGAAAATCTTTCGGCTCACCTCGGGCGGCAAGCTCATCGAAGGCATTTTTAAGGGCGAAACCATCAACACGCCGTCGATGCTGTGCGTCGAGGATTATCTCGACGCGCTGCGTTGGGCGAAGTCGATCGGCGGTCTCGACGCATTGATTGCCCGCGCCGACGCCAACGCCGCAATTATCGACGGTTTCGTCGGTAAATCCGCATGGCTTGGCCATCTGGCCACCGACCCGGCGACGCGGTCGAACACGTCCGTCTGTCTTTCCTTCACCGACCCGGACGTCGCCGCGCTCGATGCCGACGGACAAGCGGCGTTCGCCAAGGGCATCGTCTCGGCGCTCGACAAGGAAGGCGTCGCCTACGATATCGGCGCCTATCGCGATGCGCCGCCGGGCCTGCGCATCTGGTGCGGCGCAACCGTCGAGACTTCCGACCTCGAAGCGCTGCTGCCGTGGCTCGACTGGGCCTTTGCCGCGCAAAAGGCGTCGCTCAAGGCGGCCGCCTGATCCCTCCCCTTCGAGGGGAGGGTGGCCCGAAGGGCCGGGTGGGCTCGCCTCCACCCAACTCAACGGTCCGCCATCCAGAAGAAAAAGATTTCGGCCACGCCCGGCCGCAACCACCCCACCCCGGCACTTCGCGCCGACCCTCCCGTCAGGGGAGGGGCGCCAATCGCAAAGGATGAAGCCCATGCCCCGCGTTCTCGTCTCAGACAAACTCTCCACCACCGCCGTGCAGATCTTCAGGGATCGCGGCATCGAGATCGACTACCTGCCCGATCTCGGCAAGGACAAGGAAAAGCTGCTCGAAGTGATCGGCCAGTATGACGGCCTCGCCATCCGTTCGGCGACCAAAGTCACCGAAAAGCTGATCGACGCCGCCACAAGGCTCAAGGTGGTCGGCCGCGCCGGCATCGGCGTCGACAATGTCGACATCCCGGCGGCGAGCCGCAAGGGCATCATCGTGATGAACACGCCCTTCGGCAATTCGATCACCACCGCCGAGCATGCCGTCGCCATGATCTTCGCGCTGGCCCGCCAGATACCGGAAGCCAATGCCTCGACCCATGCCGGCAAGTGGGAAAAGAACCGCTTCATGGGCACCGAGATCACCGGCAAGACGCTGGGCATCATCGGCTGCGGCAATATCGGCTCGATCGTCGCTACGCGCGGCGTTGGCCTGAAGATGCACGTCATCGCCTTCGATCCGTTCCTGTCGGACAGTCGCGCCGAGGAGCTCGGCGTCGAGAAGGTGGAACTCGACGAGCTGTTCGCCCGCGCCGATTTCATCACCCTGCACACGCCCTTGACCGACAAGACGCGCAACATCATCGACGCTTCGGCGATCGCCAAAATGAAGACCGGCGTGCGCATCATCAACTGCGCCCGTGGCGGGCTGATCGTCGAGGCCGACCTGATCGCGGCGTTGAAAAGCGGCAAGGTGGCAGGCGCCGGCATCGACGTGTTCGAGGTCGAGCCGGCGGAGAAAAGCGAGCTGTTCGGCATGGAGAATGTGGTGGCGACGCCGCACCTCGGCGCATCGACGATGGAGGCGCAGGAGAATGTCGCTCTGCAGGTCGCCGAGCAGATGGCCGACTACCTGATCAAGGGCGCCGTTTCCAACGCCATCAACATGCCGTCGATCACCGCCGAGGAAGCGCCGCGCCTAAAACCCTTCGTCAAGCTGGCCGAAGTGCTCGGCGCCTTTGTCGGCCAGGTCACCGAGGATCCGATCAAGGAGGTCGAGATCCTGTTCGACGGCTCGACCGCGACGATGAACACGCGCGCGCTGATCAGCGCCACACTTGCCGGGCTGATCCGGCCGCAGGTCTCCGACGTCAACATGGTTTCGGCGCCGATCATGGTCAAGGAGCGCGGCATCATCGTCGCCGAGGTCAAGCGCGACAAATCGGGCGTGTTCGACGGCTATATCAAGCTGACGGTCAAGACCGAGCACAAGACGCGTGCGATCGCCGGCACCTGCTTCTCGGACGGCAAGCCGCGCTTCATCCAGATCAAGGGCATCAACCTCGACGCCGAGGTCGGCCAGCACATGCTGTACACGACGAATGCCGACGCGCCCGGCATCATCGGCCTGCTCGGCACGGTCTGCGGCGAGAACGGCGTCAACATCGCCAACTTCCAGCTCGGCCGCAACCGGCCTGGCGGCGATGCCATCGCGCTGCTCTATCTCGATGCGCCGTTCCCGGAGAAGGTGCTGGAACAGGTGCGGGCGCACAAGTCGATCGACTCCGCCAAGCGGCTGCATTTCGACGTCGGCGTCGCCTGAGTCATCCGCGAGCGCCCCGCGAGTTTTGTAAGCCCACGGGGCGTTTCGACAATGGCGTCGAAATATCGACAGAGTTCTTTCACGGCCCGTCACAGGTTTCCGGCTGTCAAATCGCCATTTTACGCCCGCTGTATTCAGCCAGGCTGATGCCGCCGAGCACCAGCACGAGGGCCACGCCCTGATAGAGCTGGAATGTCTCACCGACGATCAGCACCGACAGCAGCGTGCCGAAGATCGGCACCAGGTTGATGAACAGACCGGCCCGGTTGGCGCCGATCAGTTCGATGCCCCTGATATAAAAAATCTGCGAGACGACCGAAGCGCCGATCGCAGTGTAGAACGCTATCGCCCAGCCGCGCGCATCGGGGATGATGACCTTGCCGGCAGCCACCTCCCAGAGGAAGAAAGGCAGCGAGGTCACCAGTGCGGCAATCGACAGCGCCAGCATCAGGCTTTGCCAGCGTATGGCCGGCTTCAGCCGCAACCCGACCGAGTAGAAGCTGTAGCAAAGCACCGCGATCAGCATGATGGCGTCGCCGAAGTTGAGGTCCAGCTTGAGAAGCTGGCGCAGATCGCCGTGGCTGGCGGTCAGGGCGACGCCGATGATCGTCAGCACGACACCGGCGATCTGCACCCGGTTCACACGCAGGCGAAACAGCACGAAATTGGCGAGGATGATGACGACCGGGATTGCCGCCTGCTCGATCGAGACGTTGATCGCCGTCGTGTAGTTGAGCGCCGTGTAGAAGATCGCGTTGAAAAAGGTGAAGCCGCAAGCGCCGAGCCCGCCAAGCAGCAACCAATGCCTGCGCACCACCGGCCAGTCCTCGCGCAGCGTTCGCCAGCCGATCGGCAGCATGATCAGAACGGCCAGGACCCAGCGCAGGAAGACCAGCGTCATCGGCGAAATATGGTCGACTGCCAGCTTGCCGGCCACGGAGTTGCCGCCCCACAGCAAGGTGGTGAACAGCAGGAACAGATAGGCGGTTCGATGCATCGCGAAATTCCAGCCGGGGTGGGCAGGGTCATTGCCGACCTATTGTGGTGGTTCGCCCAAGTAAATGATGTCAAACGCGAAAATTGTTGTGCCTGAGGGCGCTTTCGGCGGCAAAGAATGGTCGCGCTCGCCGGGTGTTGACGTTATAGAACGACGTACGTCCACCTGGACGCACAAAGTACGCGTCTCAAGGCTTTGAACGTTCGCGTCGTGCTATCCGAAAATCGATTCCGATTTTCTGGCCGATGCGATAGAAGCCTGTCGTTTCGAACCATTCAAGCCGCTCGGAGCGGCGCCTCAAGGGAAAAGAAACATGGCCAATGTGGTGGTCGTCGGCTCGCAATGGGGCGACGAGGGCAAAGGCAAGATCGTCGACTGGCTGTCGGAACGCGCCGACGTCGTCGTGCGCTTCCAGGGCGGCCACAATGCCGGCCATACGCTGGTCGTCGACGGCAAGGTCTACAAGCTGTCGCTGCTGCCGTCCGGCGTGGTGCGGCAAGGCAAGCTGTCCATCATCGGCAATGGCGTCGTCTTCGACCCGCATGCCTTCGTCGCGGAAGTAGCGAAATTGAAGGCGCAAGGCGTCGAGGTGACGCCGGAGCGCCTGAAAATAGCCGAAAACACCGCGCTTATCCTGTCCTTGCACCGGGAGCTGGACGGATTCCGCGAAGACGCCGCCTCCAATTCGGGAACGAAAATCGGCACGACCCGTCGCGGCATCGGCCCCGCTTATGAGGATAAGGTGGGCCGGCGCGCAGTCAGGGTGATGGATTTGGCGGATTTGGAAACGCTGCCCTTGAAGGTCGACAGGCTGCTGACGCATCACAATGCGCTGCGCCGCGGGCTCGGCCACGCCGAAGTCACGCATGACGCAATCATGAGTGAGCTGATTTCGGTCGCCGACGAGATCCTGCCCTATATGGACCGCGTCTGGAAGATCCTCGACGACAAGCGCCGCGCCGGCGAACGCATCCTGTTCGAGGGTGCGCAGGGCACGCTGCTTGACATCGACCACGGCACCTATCCGTTCGTCACCTCGTCCAACACGGTGGCTGGCCAAGCGGCCGCCGGATCCGGCGTCGGCCCGGGTGCCATCGGTTATGTGCTCGGCATCACCAAGGCCTATACGACCCGTGTCGGCGAAGGTCCGTTCCCGACCGAACAGAAGAACGAGATCGGCGAGTTCCTGGGCACGCGCGGCCACGAGTTCGGCGTCGTCACCGGCCGCAAGCGCCGCTGCGGCTGGTTCGATGCCGTGCTGGTTCGCCAAGCCGTCGCCGTAAACGGCATCAAGGGCATCGCCCTGACCAAGCTCGACGTGCTCGACGGGCTGGACGAGATCAAGGTCTGCACCGGCTACCGCCTCGATGGCGAGGCGATCGACTATCTGCCGGCCAGCCAGGGTGCGCAGGCGCGCGTCAAACCGGTCTACGAGACGCTGGAGGGCTGGAAAGGCACCAGCGCCGGCGCCAGAAGCTGGAACGATCTGCCGGCCCAGGCAGTCAAATATGTCCGTCACATCGAGGAACTGATCGGCGCGCCGGTCGCACTCCTTTCCACCAGCCCTGAACGGGACGACACAATACTTGTGACCGATCCGTTTCAAGACTAGATTCCAAGCTGTTCCGGGCATCGCGGCCGATTTGCGGGGGCCGGCCTAGAAACGAAATGCAGGTCGACTGAAGCATGGCAGATTTTGTTGGTGCTCTGAAAAAGACGCTCGACGGCCTTGGAAATCCGACGCCGGAGATACGCGCCAGGGTCTATGACAAGGCCCGTTCGACAATCGCGGACAAGCTTGCGAAGAACATACCGCCGCTGGCGCCGTCGGTCGTTGCCCAGCATAAGCGCACTCTGGAAGATGCCATCGCCATCGTCGAGCGGAGCTACGCCAAGCCTGCGCCGGTATCCGATCCGCTGTCGGAGTTGGAGGACATCTTCTCCTCCATCGACCGCAACAAGAACCAACCCAGCCATGTCCGACAGCCGGCAAAGGCCGAGCCGGCATGGCAGCCGGCCAAGACCGAGCCGGAATGGCAGCCGGCCAAGACCGAGCCGGAATGGCAGCCGGCCAAGACCGAGCCGGCATGGCAGCCGGCCAAGACCGAGCCGGCATGGCAGCCGGCCAAGACCGAGCCGGAATGGCAGCCGGCACCTGCCGCCAAAGCCTCGCTGAATTGGCAAAAACCGCCTCCAGAGGGCACCGATGCGGAGCCTTCGGACGCGGATCTTCCAGCGGCTCACGAGAACAGCGATAGCTTTAGAGACGATGTCTTCCCCAACGACGAGGAGCCGGCGCCGGACACTTTTCAGCATCCTGCCGAGCGCAGGCGCAGCTATGGCGGGCTGATCGCCGCTGTCGTCGCCTTGCTCGTCATCGCGGGCGGCGGCTACGGCATCTGGCTGAACAAGGACGCGTTCAGCAACATGCTGGGTCTCAACAGCACGACGGTCGCAACCGTAGAACCGCTGGTGAAGCCGAGCCCGGCCGAGCGGCCGGCTGCCGATGCTGCGGCAAGGGCCCCGGCTGCAGCGGCTCCAGCCGATGCCGAGGGCACAAAGTTCACCCAGCGGCTGACACCTGAGGGCGGTGAGGTCGATCCCGGCCCCGCTTCAGGACAAAGTGGCATCGGAGAGGGCGAATCCGTCGCAGCACTGACCAGGCCGCCGCCGGCCGCACCTGCGCCTGCAGCGCCTGCCGGCACGCCAGCCACGAATGTGCCCGCACCGGGCGCGGCCCCCGCAACACCGCCTGCCGATGCCGCCACGCTGGCGCCTGCGGCGCCGACCGATAGCGCAGCCGCGCCGGCAGCGCCGGCCCCGGGTGCCGCGCCGGGTGCTGCACCGACAGCCGCGCCTGCGGAAACCGCACTGGCGGTCGGCCAGAAGGCGATCTTCTACGAGGAGCGCACCAGCACCGCGCAAGGCTCGGCCGAGCCCGGCAGCATCGTCTGGTCGCTGGTGCAGGAATCGCCCGGCGGCAATCTGCCGCCCGAGCCGGCAATCCGCGCCGAGGCGAGCATTCCGGGCAAGGACGTGCAGTTGCGCATGACCATCCGCCGCAACACCGACCAGACGCTGCCGGCCAGCCACATCATCGAGATGATTTTCCTGACGCCCGATGGTTTCGACGGCGGCGGTGTCGACAACATCCTGCGCGTCGCCATGAAGGGCTCTGAACAGGATGCCGGCAGTCCACTGATCGGCATCCCGGCCAAGATCGCCGACGGCTTCTTCCTGGTCGCTCTCAACGACACAAAGCCGGACGAAGACGCCAATCTGACCCTGCTGCGGGGCCAGAAATGGATCGACGTGCCGGTCGTCTACAAGACCGGACGGCGGGCGCTGCTCACCATGGAAAAGGGCATTCCCGGCGAGAAGGTGTTCGACGAGGCGCTGAAGGCCTGGCAAACAAAAGAGGCGGGCTGAGGCCGGCTCACCAGCCTCCCTTCGGCTCAGAAGCCCTGGAACAGCATGTCGAGCGCGGCCACGATGTCGTCGTGATGCTTGGAGATATTCAGTCGACTTTCGCCCAATTCCTTTGCCGGAACCGTGGCGATCAGATGGGTGGCTACAACCAATTTTCGCCCATTGATCTCGACGAGGGGATGGAGCTTTCGCATCGGCGGCGGCGTCATTGTTGTCGGAAGCAGCGGGATCACCACCCGTGTTTTAAAATCGTCGAGCAGGTCGGATTGGACGTCCAGCAAATAGCTGCCTTCGACCCGACCCGCGAAGACATCATAGCGTGCCATCAGAACTGCCGATGTTCTTCCAACGGAATACCGTGCTTTTCGACGTATTCGTTCCACGCTTCTATTGTGGCGCGATTCTCAAGTTTCCATAGTCGGGCTTTTTCGGCAGCCACCGCCTCTGCGATACCGGCTTCGGCGGCGCGCGAGACATTCACATCGAGTCCCTTGGCTTCCTTCATGAGCTTTGAGTCGATCGACAGATTTGCCGGCTGACGAACCGCATTCATAGCTATCTTTCGCATGATGACCTCCGCAGAATGCGCATAATGTATGCGCATTGTCGTGGTGGAGCAACGGCGAAGCGTCTACCCCTCCATCTCCTCGCGCAGCATTTCAAGTTCCAGCCATTCCTCCTCGAGCGCTGCCAGCGTGGCGCGCTCCTTGTCGAGCGCGGCGATGGTCTTCTGGAATGAGGCCGGGTCGCGCTCGTAATAGGCCGGGTCGGCGATATTGTCCTCCAGCCGTGATATCGAGGCGGTCACCGCGTCGATCTTCTTGGGCAGCGATTCCAGCGCGAATTTCTGCTTGAACGACAGTTTTTTCGCCGGGCCCTTCGGCGCAGTTGCCTCGGTCCTGGCTGCCGCCGCCACTTCACTCGTCTCGGCCTTCGGCCGTGCCTTGCGGTCGTCCAGCCTGGTGCCGCCGCGCTGCGCCAGCATGTCGGAATAGCCGCCGGCATATTCGATCCAGCGGCCGCCGCCTTCCGGCGCGATCAGGCTGGTCACCGTGCGGTCGAGGAAATCGCGGTCGTGGCTGACCAGGATGACGGTGCCGGCAAAACCGGCGACCAGTTCCTGCAGCAGTTCCAGCGTCTCCATGTCGAGATCGTTGGTCGGCTCGTCCAGCACCAAAAGATTTGCCGGCCGCGCCAGCACACGGGCGAGTAGCAGCCGCGCCCGCTCGCCGCCCGAAAGCTCGCGCACCGGCGTGCGCGCCTGTTCCGGCTTGAACAGGAAGTCCTTCATGTAGGAGACGACGTGGCGCTGCTCGCCGTTGATGACAAGGTTCTCGCCGCCGCCGTCGGTGAGATACTGCGCCAGCGTCTCTTGCGGGTCGACCGCCTCGCGTTTCTGGTCGAGCGTGGCGATCTCCAGATTGGTGCCGAGTCGCACCGTGCCTGAGTCCGGCTTCAATTCGCCGGTCAGCATCTTCAGCAGCGTCGTCTTGCCGACGCCGTTCGGGCCGACCAGGCCAACGCGGTCACCGCGCTGGATGCGGGTCGAGAAACCCCTGACCACGGTGAGGTCGCCAAAGCTCTTCTCGATGTTCCTGGCCTCGATCACCAGCTTGCCGGATTCGGCGGCGTCGCTGGCCACCATGGTCGCCGCACCCTCGGCGCCGCGATGGCCGCGAAAGCGCTGGCGCATGGTCTGCAATTCGCCGAGCCGGCGCATGTTGCGCTTGCGCCTTGCCGTCACGCCATAGCGCAACCAGTGCTCCTCGCGCACGATCTGGCGGCCAAGCTTGTGCTGCTCGCGCTCTTCCTCTTCCAGAACGGTGTCGCGCCATTCCTCGAAATGGCCAAAGCCCTTGTCCAGCCTGCGGGTCTGGCCGCGATCGAGCCAGACGGTGGCGCGCGACACGCGCTCGAGGAAGCGGCGGTCGTGCGAGATGACGATCAGCGCCGAAGAGGTACGGGCGAGTTCCTCCTCTAGCCATTCGATGACCGACAGGTCGAGATGGTTGGTCGGCTCATCGAGGAGGAGAATGTCGGGCTCCGGCGCCATGACGCGGGCCAGGGCGGCACGGCGGGCTTCGCCGCCGGAGAGATCGTTCGGCCGTTCCTCGCCGGACAGGCCGAGATGCTCCATCAGATAGGTGGCGCGGTAGGGATCGTCGGCGGGTCCGAGCCCCGCCTCGACATAGGCGCGGACGCTGGCGAAACCGTCCATGTCGGGCATTTGCGGCAGGTAGCGCACTGTTGCCGAAGGCTGGCGGAACACCTCGCCATCCTGCGGCTCGATCAATCCCGCAGCGATCTTCAGCAACGTCGACTTGCCCGAGCCGTTGCGGCCGACCAGAGCGATCTTGTCGCCAGCCGACGCCGTCAGTTCCGTCCCGTCGAGCAGCGGCGTGCCACCGAAGGTCAGTTTTATCCCGTCGAGATTGAGAAGCGGCGGCGCCATGTCAGCTTTCAGGTAGGGGGAATGGATGGGCGAGCAACAGCGCGCGGCCGCTGCCCAGCGCGACTTCGAGCCGGCCCTTGACCTCGTTGGAAATGGTCAGCGACGAGCCGAACGCCACCTCGACATGGTTCAGCGGCCATTTGGCGCCGGTCACGGTCAGACCGGCAAGGTCGGAGAAGCCGAGAATCGAAAACAGCGTGCCGTCGGCGTAGTCGAAGCCGGCCTTTCCGGGAAGCAAGGGGACGCCTTCCTGTGCGCCACTGGTCAAAAGCACCTCTGTCCCTGCCTCGGCCAGCCGGACGCCGAGCGCCAGGTGCAGGAAGGCGTGGTCGGTGCGCTTGCCGCCGAACGCGCCGGCGAGCACGAGGCTGGTCGCGCCGCGTTCGAGCGCGGCGGCGATAGCCAGTTCGCCGTCGGTGTTGTCCTTTTCTGCCGGAAACACCTGGCGCGGCACGGCGGCGAGCTCGTCCGGCAAATCCGCCGGCACCGAATCGAAGTCGCCGACCCAGAGTTCCGGCGTCAGGCGCAGAGTCCGGGCATGGCTGATGCCGGCGTCGGCGGCGATGACACGCGTGCCTTCGACCTGGCGGTCGAGCAGCGGCGTGCGGATAAGGTCGCCGCCAAGCAGGATGGTGAATTTGCTCATATGCGTGGCCCTTACCAGCCCTGCTTGCGAAACGGAAGGCCGCGGTCTGGATGCCCGGCAAACTTCCGCTTGCGCCGCAGATGGGCCGGGCCTATGTGTCGAAGCGCTCTAACGGGGTGCTGGACGCGATCTTCGCGGACCGGCTGAGAGGCAACCTGCCAACCCGCTGAACCTGATCCGGTTTGTACCGGCGGAGGGATTAGACGTTTCGGACAACCCGACGCCTCAATTCCCTTCAACGCCAACGAGGGAGGCGCCGATGCGCGCGTTTTTATACACACTTGTTCCGGCAGTGCTGCTCGCGGCGACCGTTCTCGCCGGCACCGGGCCGGCATCCGCGCAGGAAAAACTCACCGTCTATACCTATGAGAGCTTCACCGCCGAATGGGGTCCAGGCCCGGCGGTCAAGAAGGCGTTCGAGGCCGAATGCGGCTGTATTCTCGAATTCGTCGCGGTCGCCGACGGCGTCGCCCTGCTCAACCGCGTCAGGCTGGAAGGGGCCGCGACCAAGGCCGACATCGTGCTCGGCCTCGACACCAATCTGACGGCGGAAGCCAAGGCCACCGGCCTGTTTTCGCCGCATGGTGCCGTCATCGACGTCAAGGTGCCGGGCGGCTGGAGCGACGATATTTTCGTGCCGTTCGACTATGGCTATTTCGCCGTCGTCTACGACACCGAAAAGCTGAAGACGCCCCCGAAAAGCCTGAAGGAATTGGTCGAGGGCAATGCCGATGAAAAGATCGTCATTCAGGATCCGCGCACCTCGACGCCCGGTCTCGGCCTGCTGTTGTGGGTGAAGTCGGTTTATGGCGACAAGGCGCCCGAAGCCTGGGCCAAGCTTAAGGCAAAGGTGCTCACCGTGACGCCGGGCTGGAGCGAGGCCTACGGCCTGTTCACCAAGGGCGAGGCGCCGATGGTGCTGTCCTATACCACGTCGCCGGCCTATCACATGGTCGCCGAAAACACCCAACGCTATCAGGCAGCGTCCTTCGACGAGGGCGCGTATCTGCAGATCGAGGTTGCCGGCATCACCAAATCAGGTGCGAAGAACCCGTTGGCGAAACAATTCCTGACTTTCATGACCGGGCCGAAATTCCAGGATGTCATTCCCGAGACCAACTGGATGTTCCCTGCCGGCAAGACCGAGAAGCCGCTCAATCCGGCTTTCGACAAGCTCGTCAAGCCGACCAAGACGTTGCTGTTAAGCCCCGAAGAGGTCGCCGCCCACCGCAAGGCCTGGGTCGACGAATGGCTGTCGGTGATGAGCAAGTAGCTTGTGATTGAGAGATGATCACTCTACGGCGCCGGGAACTCGGCCTCAGCCATATTTTCTGCTTCGACGGTCGTTGAACTAGGCAGGGCGGCATGCGTACCGGATATCCTGCCGACCCCCGCGTCACCGCCGGCACAATTGCGCTTGCCGCTGTTGCGCTGCTGATCGGCGGCGCGTTCGCCGGGCTCATCGTCGAAGGCGCCCGCGATCCGTCCGGCGCCGCGTCGGCCTTCGATTCCTACCTCTTCCGCGTCGCCCGATTCACGTTGTGGCAGGCATTGCTGTCGACACTGCTCTCCGTCGTGCCAGCGCTGTTCGTGGCGCGGGCGCTGTCGCGGCATCCGCGCTTCTTTGGTCGCGGCCTGATCCTGCAGCTCTTCGCCGTGCCGCTCGCGCTGCCGGCCATCGTCGCAGCACTCGGGATTCTGGCACTCTATGGCCGTGCAGGCTATTTTGCCGGCGTGCTCAGCGCGATCGGCGGTCAGGGCTGGCCGGGCCTATACGGCCTGTCCGGCATCCTCGTCGCCCATGTCTTCTTCAATCTGCCGCTGGCGACGCGGCTGTTCCTCGAAGCGCTTGCGACAGTGCCGGCCGACCAGTGGCGGCTGGCGAGCCAACTCGGCATGGGCGCCAGGCCCGCCTTCCGGCTGATTGAATGGCCGACGCTGCGCGCTGCGCTGCCGGGCGTCGCCGGGCTTGTCTTCATGCTCAGCATCACATCCTTTACCATCGTACTCACGCTGGGCGGCGGGCCGCGTGCGACGACGCTGGAGGTCGCCATCTACCAGGCGCTGCGTTTCGATTTCGATCCTGCCCGCGCGGTGACGCTGACAGTGCTGCAGATCGCGCTGACCTTAGTCGTCGTGCTGGCATTGATGCGGCTCGGCGCCAATACCGTCGGCGACTCCAACCTGCCGGCGGCTTCGCGCCGCTATCTTTCGGCCGGCGCCGCCGAGACCGTGCTGAACGCAGCATTGATCATCCTCGCTTTGCTGTTCGTCGCCGGGCCGATGGCGGCCACGGTGACGTCAGGCCTTGGCGCCGATCTCGGCCGGCTGGCGGGCGAGAGCGCGGTGCGGCAAGCGGCGCTGACCAGCGCCGTGCTCGCCTTGCTGGCGGCGCTGCTCGCAGTGGCGCTGTCGCTGTCGCTGGTCATGGCACGACGGGCGCTGGCCTTGAGGCGTCGCGTCGGCGCCGGGACGCTGCTCGAATACGCCACCGATACCGGCGCCGGCTTCGTCCTCGTCGTGCCGCCCGTCGTCATAGGCGCCGGCTGGTTCCTGCTGCTGCGTTCGGTCAGCGACGTCTTTGCCATCGCCCCTGTCATGGTCGTCGCCGTCAATGCGGTGATGGCGATGCCGTTTGCCATCCGCGCCATTCGCCCCGGCTATGATGCGGCGAGTGAACGTCACGAACGGCTCTGTCTGCTGCTTGGCATTTCGGGCTGGAGCCGTTTCCGGCTGGTCGACTGGCCATCGCTGCGGCGGCCGCTCGCCACCGGCTTCGCGTTCGCGATGGCTTTGTCGCTCGGCGATCTCGGCGTCATTGCCCTGTTTGGCAGCGACTCCCTGCAGACGCTGCCTTATCTCTTGCTGGCCCGCATGGGCAGCTACCGCACGATGGACGCGGCCGGCCTGGCATTGCTGCTCGGCCTGGTCTGTCTCGCGCTTGTCCTGGCCGCGGACTGGCTGGGACGGGGAGAAAAATCATGATGCTCAACAGCGAAAACGGTACGACTGTGCGGCTGGAAAAGGTCTCGTTCAGCTATGGCGAAGCGCCGTTTTTATTCGATGTCGAGTTCGCCGCCTCGAAGATCACCGCCATCATGGGGCCGAGCGGCTCGGGAAAATCGACGCTGCTCAACCTGGTGGCCGGCTTCGAGACGCCGCGATCGGGCCGCGTGCTGATCGGTGGCGGCGACGTCGGCGGTAAATCACCTTCGGCGCGGCCAGTGTCGATGGTGTTCCAGGAAAACAATCTCTTCGCCCATCTTTCGGTCGAACGAAATGTCGGCCTTGGCCGCTCGCCGTCGCTCAAGCTGACCGAGGCCGACCACGCTGCAATCGCCGGGGCGCTCAAGCGCGTCGGCCTTGCCGGCAAGCAACAGCGCCTGCCGCGCGAACTCTCCGGCGGCGAGCGGCAGCGCGTCGCGCTCGCCCGCGTCCTGGTGCGCGACCGGCCGGTTCTCTTGCTCGACGAACCGTTCGCCTCGCTCGGACCGGCCTTGCGCGACGACATGCTCGATCTGGTAGCCGACCTCCAAGCGGAGCGGCGCATGACGGTGCTGTTCGTCACCCATCAGCCGGAGGACGCCCACCGTATCGGCCAAGACATGGTGTTCCTGGACAATGGCACGGTTGCCGCAACCGGGACTGTCGCCGATTTTTTTACCAAGGCTGGACCGGAAGCCTTCCGGCGCTATATCGGTGCAGGTCCGTTTGGCGCAGGATCACGAGATGTTGCCCGGAAGCGGACATAATTTACGGCCAAACCGGCTTCAGGCGATGTGGCGTTTGCTTGCCATGGTCAAAGTAGTGTGGCTAGGTCCTCCGATACTGGTCCGGCATAGGTTGTGATTTGCCACTACGGTGCCATCCGCGCTCGTGGGCTCGAAGGACGCTGTGGCAGTTGATTTTGCGCATGATCTGAAAATCGATGCCCGATTTTCGGGCCATGTGCTGAGAGCCGAAAGGAAGCTGTTCTGCCGACCGGTACAGACAGAGTGAGAGGGAAACCGCTGGCGCGCTTCCTGGCGCTGGCCGGCTTTGCCATGGCGTTGGCAAGCTGCCAGATGTTCACGCCTCCGGACGTTCAGGAATCCGGCTTCCAGCCTTCCAGCAAACCGGTCACCGTCGACAATGTTGCCGCCAACAGCAAGGTCGCCGAAATGGCCAAGGCGCAGCATCCGCGCATCCTCGCGACCTATGGCGGCGAATATTCCGATCCCAAGCTCGAGCGCATGGTCGCCAAGGTCGTCGGCAGCCTGACGGTGGTTTCGGCCAACCCGAGCCAGACCTACCGCATCACGATCCTCAATTCGCCCAACGTCAACGCTTTCGCATTGCCTGGCGGCTATCTCTACATCACGCGCGGCCTGTTGGCGCTGGCCAACGATTCGGCCGAGCTCGCCGCGGTCATCGCGCATGAGATGGGCCATGTCACTGCAAACCACGGCTTGCAGCGCCAGCAGCTCGAGGCCGAGGAAGGCTTTGCAACAAAAGTCGTCTCGGATGTGCTCGGCGACAGCCCGACCGCCAAGGCGGCACTGATCCGCGGCAAGCTGCGGCTTGCCCAGTTCTCGCGCAATCAGGAGCTGGAGGCCGACGGCATCGGCATCAAGTCGATCGGCGAGGCGGGCTTCGATCCGTTTGCCGCCGGCCGCTTCCTGCAGTCCATGTCGGCCTACACCGATTTCCGCTCGATCAGCGGCGCCACCGATGCCAGCCTCGACTTCCTGGCAACGCACCCGAACACGCCGCAACGCATCGATCTGGCGCAGCGCCATGCCCGCCAGTTCGGCGCGCCCGGCGTCGGCACGCGCGACCGCGACGCCTTCCTCGCCGGCATAGACGGGCTGCTCTACGGCGATACGCCGGAGGAAGGCTATGTGCGTGGCGAAACCTTCCTGCATCCGGGGCTCGGCGTGTCGTTCTCGGTGCCCGACGGCTTCATCATCGACAACTCGGCCGCGGCGGTGACGGCAACCGGGCCGGGCGACATAGCGATCCGCTTCGACGGCGTCTCGATCGACAGGAACCGATCGCTGACCGACTACCTCCGCAGCGGCTGGGTGGCCGGTCTCGACGAAAGCAGCGTGCGCCAAGAAACAATCAACGGCAACGAGGCGGCGACGGCGCATGCCAGCGCCGAGGGCTGGCAGTTCGGCATCGCGGTGATCCGCGCCGGCGGCCAGGTCTACCGGCTGCTGACGGCAGCCCCCTCCGCCAGCACCTCGCTGGACGCGGTGGCGCGCTCGGTCAGCGGCTCGTTCCGGATCTTGAGCGCAGCCGAAAAAGCAGAGCTGAAGCCGCTGCATATCCGCGTCGTCACGGTCCGGCCCGGACAGACCATGGGTTCGCTCGCGGCGCAGATGGTCGGCGTCGACCGCAAGCTCGACCTGTTCAGGGTGCTCAATGCAATGTCGCCCGGCGCAGCCGTTTCGGCCGGCGACAAGGTCAAGATCATCACCGACAGATAGGGTGTGTCGATATTCAGGTGATGCCGGCCCGCAAACGGCAATTTCCTGCGCTTCCGACCTTCGCCGGCCGGAGCACTCATGAGCGGTCGCGGCAGTTAAGGCTCCGGCCGGCGTAGGCCGGTGCTCACGTACTTTATGTACTCTCCGCTCCGGTTCTCGGAAACCACCTGGTTTGGTCGCTTCGCGCCCGTCTTCGACTCCGACTCGTCCTGACTTGAATCTCAACACACCCTAGGCGGCGGTCGCCAGAAACTCGGGGTTTTGCTTCACCAGCGCTATCTTGAGCTTTTCCATGGCGCGTGCCTCGATCTGGCGGACGCGTTCCTTGGAGATGCCAAGCGCCTCGCCGAGGGCTTCTAGCGTCGCGCCCTCGTCGCTCAGCCGGCGTTCCTCGATGATCCTGAGCTCGCGGGCATTGAGCGCGCCGAGCGCGGTTTTCAGCCAGATAGAGCGGCGTTCGACATCGATCGTGTCGCCCACGACTTCGTCCGGCAAAGGATCGTCCGAAACCAGGAAATCCATTCGCTCGGTGGCGCCCGCATCGTCGGCGAGCGGCTGGTTGAGCGAACTGTCCGGGGCCGAAAGGCGCGAGTCCATCATTGCCACATCCGCCTCGGAGACGCCGAGCGCCACCGACACCTCGCGGTAGAGCGAGGTGTTCGAGATCGGCTCGGCACCGTTCGCCAAGCGGGCGCGCAGGCGCCGCAAATTGAAGAACAGCGCCTTTTGCGCCGAACTGGTGCCGCCGCGCACGATCGACCAGTTGCGCAGGATATAGTCCTGCATCGAGGCACGGATCCACCATGTCGCATAGGTCGAAAACCGCACCTCGCGCTCCGGTTCGAAACGGGCCGCTGCCTCCAGCAGGCCGACATGGCCTTCCTGCACCAGGTCGCCCAGGGGCAGGCCATAGTGGCGGAACTTCGAGGCCATGGAAATAACCAGCCGCATATGCGCCATGGCGATTTGGTGCAGTGCCTGCTGGTCGTTGTTTTCCTTCCAGCGCAGCGCGAGAACATGCTCCTCGTCGCGCTCGAGATAGGGGGCTTTCATCGCCGCGCGGACCATGGTTCGCCCTGCCGTATCTTCCATCATGCCACGCTCCCTGTTCCGGGCGTTGCGGTGCGATCGCTCGCCCTGAGCTGGCATCGTGGTTGAATTGGCGACGCCGCGCCCTACAACAGCCAACAAACGTGCCACCCGCGCGAATGGTTCCGCCGCTGATGTCGCGTGGATTGCACTGTTCGAAAGCTCGATGCGGCGGTCGCTCCTCGGCCGGTTGGCGTGAGTCGATGTGGTTTTGAGAATTGGATTTCGAAAGTGTCTCATTTTTGAAATCTGGTTCCTTATTTTGCCAGGCTGCATCTGTCAGTTTCCGGCGCTCACAATGCGCCGGACGCCGGCCCCGGACGCCGGCCAATGACGGGATCACAGAAAAATGAAATGGCTCAAATCGCTTATCGTCGCCGCAACACTGCAGGTACTGGCAGGCACATCAGGCCATGCCGGCGCCAATCTCGATCAGATCAAGCAGGCCGGTGTCTTCAAGGTCGGCACGGAAGGTACCTATGCCCCCTTCACCTATCATGATGCCTCGGGCGCACTGGTCGGGTTCGACGTCGAGATTGCCAAGGCGATCGCCGAGCGACTCGGCGTCAAGGCCGAATTCCTCGAAGGCAAATGGGATGGGCTGATCGCCGGCCTCGACGCCGAGCGCTATGACGCCGTTATCAACCAGGTCGGCATCACCGAGGAGCGCAAGGCCAAGTATGATTTCTCCGATCCCTATATTGCTTCCAAGGCGGTGCTGATCGTGCGCGGCGACAATACCGACATCAAGAGCTTTGCCGACCTGAAGGGCAAGAAGGCGGCGCAGTCGCTGACCTCGAATTTCGGCAAGCTCGCCGAAGCGAACGGCGCCGAACTCGTCGGTACCGATGGTTTCGACCAATCGATCCAGCTGCTTCTTACCGGCCGCGCCGATGCCACCATCAACGACAGCCTGTCCTTCCTCGATTTCAAGAAGCACAAACCCGACGCCAACGTGAAGATCGCCGCGCAGGAAGAAAATGCCGACTATTCCGGCGTCCTCGTGCGCAAGGGCGATCCGGAACTGGTCGCCGCCATCAATCGGGCGCTGGCCGATATCAAGTCCGACGGCACCTACCAGAAGATCGCCGACACTTACTTCGGCCAGGACGTTTCGAAGTAAGCGCATTTCCCGGAGCGGGCCGGTTGCCGGCCCGCATGGCAAAGTATCGCGGCGAGCCGTCTTTGACGGCCGCCGCTTTTGGCGTGATATGACGACACTATGGTCGCGCCTCGATGCTGCCGGGCCGATTTTTGGGCGGCAATCTCGCAAGGAGAGTTTTCGTGCCGCACTGGCTGCAATTGATGCTGGATTCGTTGCCCACGCTGCTATGGGCCGCGCTGATCTTCACCGTGCCGCTAACGCTGCTGTCGTTCGCATTCGGTCTCTTCGTAGGACTGGTCGCAGCGCTCGTCCGGCTGTTCGGCCCGAAGCCGCTGGTCGCCGTGGTCCGCTTCTATGTCTGGATCTTCCGTGGCACGCCGCTTCTGGTGCAGCTCTTCCTGATCTTCTACGGCCTGCCCTCGGTCGGCATCCTGCTCGACGCCTTTTCAGCCGCGTTGATCGGCTTCACACTCAATATCGGCGCCTATACGTCGGAGATCATCCGCGCCGTCATAGGCTCGGTGCCGAAGGGGCAGTGGGAGGCGGCCTATTCGATCGGCATGACCTGGGGCCAGGCGATGCGACGCACTATCCTTCCACAAGCGGGCCGCGTCGCGGTGCCGCCGCTGTCCAACACTTTCATCTCGTTGGTCAAGGACACATCGCTGGCCGCAGCCATCACGGTGCCGGAGATGTTCCAGGCGGCGCAGCGCATCGTCGCCACCACCTATGAGCCGCTGATCCTCTATGTCGAGGCGGCGGCTCTCTATCTGGCGCTGAGCTCGGTGCTGTCGGCGTTGCAGACGCGCCTGGAAAAGCGGCTCAACCGCTATGGCGGCTTCCTCGAGGCGCGCGCATGATCGGCCTCACCGACATCGAGAAGCGTTTTGGTGACAATCTCGTGCTGAAGGGCGTGACCGTCACCATCGAGGAAGGCAGCGTCACCGCCCTTGTCGGCCCCTCGGGCGGTGGGAAAAGCACGCTTCTGCGCTGCATCAACCTGCTCGAGATCCCGACCTCGGGCACGGTGCGCATCGGCGACGACGCGCTCGAATTCCATCCCGGCGGCAAGGTTCCCGGCACGGCTATCCAGCGCCTGCGGCTGCAGACCGGCATGGTGTTCCAGAATTTCCAGCTGTTTCCGCACCGCACGGCGATCGAAAACGTCATGGAGGGGCTGGTGACGGTGTTGAAATGGCCGGCCGGGCGAGCGCGCGAGCGGGCGCTCGCCCTGCTCGAAAAGGTTGGAATGGCGCACAAGGCCGACGCCTGGCCGGCGACGTTGTCAGGCGGCCAGCAGCAACGCGTGGCGATCGCCCGGGCGCTGGCGCCATCGCCGAAAGTGCTGCTGTGCGACGAGCCGACTTCGGCGCTCGATCCGGAACTGGCGCAGGAGGTGGTCGACGTGCTCGGCCAGCTCGCCAGCGAGGGCACCACCATGGTGATGGCGACGCATGATTTGCGCCTCGCCTCCAAAATCGCGCAGGAGGTGGTGTTCCTCGACGCCGGCAGCGTCGTCGAGAAAGGCCCCGCCGCGGTTTTGTTCAGCAATCCGGAGCGCCAGCGAACCAAGCGGTTCATCGCGACGCTGAAGCAGGAGGCGGAGAAGGAAGGCGGCGGCGAAGGTTAATGCATGTCGCCCAAAACGGCGTAGCGGTTTTGGGGTGACCATCACAAACAACAAAAAAACCCGGCGCGAGGCCGGGTTTTTCCAAATTCGAAGGCGAGAAGCGCTCAGGCTGCTTCTTCCTGCTCGGCTTCTTCATTGTCGGCCTTGGCGCCGCGCTTCGGACCCTTGTTGAGGTTCACCTCGATGAGGCGCACCGCTTCGGTTTCCGACATGCGGTTGACGGCCGCGATCTCGCGCGCCATGCGGTCGAGTGCCGCCTCATAAAGCTGGCGTTCGGAATAGGACTGCTCCGGCTGATTGTCGGCGCGGTAGAGGTCGCGCACAACTTCCGAGATCGAGATCAGGTCGCCGGAATTGATCTTCGCATCATATTCCTGGGCGCGGCGCGACCACATGGTGCGCTTGACGCGGGCGCGGCCCTGCACGACCTTCAGCGCGCGATCGACGTAATCCTCTTCCGACAGCTTGCGCATGCCGATGGAGGTCGCCTTGGCGACCGGGACCTTCAGACGCATCTTGTCCTTCTGGAAGTCGATGACGAACAGTTCCAGTTTGTGGCCCGCAACTTCCTGCTCGTCGATCGAGACGATCTGGCCGACGCCATGCGCCGGATAGACGATGTACTCGCCCGTCTTAAAACCGTGACGCGCTGCGCTGGACTTCTTCTGCGGGGTGATTGTTGCCATTACGCCATGAACTCCTTGGTGTGGAACCGGCATTCTGCCGGTCGAACTCGCGCGATCGGGTACCGATCGTTAGCCGCACAACTACGAACCCACCGGAAAAGCCGAGGGCGGCAAATCGCATAGTCGCGACTGCCTGCCCCAGATCACTCTGGTCCGGATTGAAAAATTCACCTTTCAGTGATTTGGGGCGTTTGCGCCATAAATCGACGTTGTGTCACCGGCATGTTTGGTTCGTTTAGCACAAAAAGTCGGAAGAATCAAGGTTTTGCTGCACGCGCGAAGGTCAAGCGCGATCTCCGCCTGTCAAGGCAGTTAACGTGCGGTGCCTGTCAGCACGCGTGACGCCGATCAAACCAGCGTCGCCATTACGGTGCCACGCGCTCGTTTTGGACGCGCAAGGACGCTGTGACACTTTGATCTGGCGCATAGTCCTTCCGAAAATCGATTTCGATTTTCGCGGTCGAGCGCTAGTCACCCTGGCCGGGCTCGGGAGAAAAATATTTTTCGAACTTGCCGGCCTCGCCATCGAAGGACTTGGCGTCGGCCGGAGGCTCCTTCTTGGCGGTGATATTGGGCCATTTATCGGCGTATTCGGTGTTGATCTGCAGCCATTTGTCGAGCCCTGGCTCGGTGTCCGGCTTGATCGCGTCGGCCGGGCATTCCGGTTCACAGACGCCACAGTCGATGCACTCGTCGGGATGAATGACGAGCATGTTCTCGCCCTCATAAAAACAGTCGACCGGACAGACCTCGATGCAGTCCATGTATTTGCATTTTATGCAATTATCGGTCACGACATAGGTCATCGGTCGGCTCCGGGACGTCCCGTTTTATCAGGGCGACGTGGCGTCCAATCGGACGCATAAGGTACGCTCTAACACTTTGAATCCACGCATCGTGCTCTTGGAAAATCGATATCGTGGGCCGATGCGGTAGGCTTTCTTGGTGAGGTAACGTCTTTGCCTGCCGCTTGCAAGGGCAGCCATTGCGCGTGATGCCGGTGTTTCCGGAATGGATTTCCTGCCGGTGATGCGACGAAAGCCGGTTATGCGTCAGTCGTCGCCGAACAACCGGTCGGTTTCCCGGCGTTCCTTCTTGGTCGGGCGGCCGCTGCCGGCATCACGCAGTGCGGGGATCGCATCGCGAACGGCCTCGCCCTTTGGTGCCGGCGGCGGCGAGATATCCTCGTAGAGCAAGCGCGCTTCCTCGGCGGGACCGCGCCGGCTGCCGGTGCCGAGCACCTTCCAGACGAAGATGCGCCGCTCGAGAGTGATGGTCAGGACGTCGCCGAGGCGGACCAGATCGGAGGCCTGCGCTGCTTTGTCGCGATTGATGCGAACGCGTCCGGCCACCACCAGCTTCGCCGCCAGCGAGCGCGATTTCACCGCACGCGAAAAGAACAGCCATTTGTCGATGCGCTGGCGGGCATCAGTGACCATCGGAGCGAACGAACTTACTTCTTCAGCTGGTCGCGCAACGCGGCGAGCTTGGCGAAGGGGGAATCCGGGTCGAAGCGCACCGGACGCTCCTCGCGAGGCTTCGGCTGGAACGCGGGCTTTCCACCAGGCGCGCCGCCCTTGCCGTCCGGCCTGCCGCCTTTCCAGTCGGGCCGGCCTTCGCGACGATCGGGACGTTCGCCCTGCGCCTTGCCGTCGCGCCGTTCGCCTGGCTCGCCCTGGGGCTTGGGCTTGAACTTGCTGCGGTCGAAGCGCGGCTTGCCGGCGCCGTCGCCGTCGCGGCGTCCTTCACGGGCGGGCCGGTCGCCTGGAGCGCCGGCCTGCTGCCCGGCCTCTGCCGGCGCGTTGCTGCGGCCATCGCGCGCGGCTTGTCCGCTGCGCGGGCGATTGTCCCTGTCACGGGGCCGGTTGTCGTGGTGGCGGTGGCGTGGGCGCTGGTCGAAGCGGCCCTGCCGCCACAACAGGATGGGTTTTGGTTCTTCTGCCTCTTTCTCGGCCTCTGGAGCAGCCTCGCCGATGGCGGCTTCCACCGCCGCGGCAGGTTCGGCCGAGACTGCTGCCGTTGCGGGCGAGGCTTCGGAAGCCGGCTCCGCCGGTGCGACCTCAACCTCGGCGGTTTCGGGTGCTGCCTCTCGAACTGCGGCTTCAGCTGCAGGCAGTGCCTCTACCGTGACCTCAGGCGGAGTTTGCAGCTGAGCTTCTGCGACAGGTTCCGCTTCGGCAGCGGGTTCCGCGAGAGCCTCCGCCGTGGCTTCTGCCACTGCATCCGGCTCAGAACTGTCGGCCGGCGCCTCGGCGGCTGCGTCGGCAATCGCGGCTTCAGCTGCCTTGGCCTGTTCGGCTTGTTCTTCCGCCGCCTGCTTGGCCGCGGCGGCTTCGCGCGCGGCATTGTCCTGTGCCTCGAGCCGTGCCTTCACCTCGACAGCCGGCTTCGGCTCGGCCCGGTAGCCGAGGCCTTTCAGAATCTCTTCCATGTCGTCGGCCGTGGCGCCGAGGATCGACATCATCGGCGGCGTCACCATGAAGGACTGACCATCATAGGCGCCGTCAGGGCGCTGGCCGAGGCCCGGCTTCCAGTTGGTTGCTGGCCGGATCAGGTCGGCCAGCCGTTCGAGGATGTCGACGCGCACCGCGCGACGGCCGAGATTGCGGTAGCCGGCCAGCTTGTAGAAGGTCTTGTCGAAGGTTGGATCGATGACCACCGAGGTGCGGCCGGAGGCCAGCGCGTGAACCACGTCGCCAAAGCCAGGCTTGTCCTTGCCGTCGTTCTGCAGCGCCCACAACAGCGTCACCAGTCCGGCCGGAGCCGGCTTGATCAGCGCCGGCACGAAGACGTGGTAGGCGCCGAAGCGCACGCCGAGCCGGCGCAGGGCGGCGCGGCCCTCCTGGTCGAGCGACTTCATCTCCTCGGCGATGTCGCGGCGGTTGATGAGCCCGAAATTCTCGACGAGCTGGAAGGCGATGCCGCGGCCGATGCCGGTGATCTGCTCGGCGTTCTTGAGGTCGACCAGCGGCTTCAGCAGCGACTCGATCTGGAAATTGACGAAGCGCTCGGCGCGCGCCGCGACCTTGTCACGGGCGGGACCGGTGAGCTGCTCGTCGGCCAGCAGCACCAGGCGCGGCTTCAACGGCTCGTCGCCTGCGACCAGCGTGCCGATCGGCGCGCCGATCCAGCGCAGCGTGCCATCGGAGCCGAGCGCGATGTCGCCATTGGCCGAGGCGCCGAAGCGTTCGGCCCGCGCCTCGAATTCGGCTGCAAGCGCCTTCTGGGCTGCTGTGCGCACCGCCTTGGCGTCCTCGCCGCCGGCGCTTTGGTCCGCGGTGAAGCGGAACCCCTGCAACTCGCCGACATGATGGCCTTCGACGAGGACGGTTCCGGTTGGACTGATTTCGGCTTCAGGCATGGTATTTTCTCTAAGGCGCCGCATGAGGACGGAAGTCCTGCGGTCTACGAAGCGTTTCGTCAACCGCTCATGCAGCGCATCCGACAATCTGTCTTCGATTTCGCGCGTCTTTTCCTGCCAGTGTGCCTGATCGGCCAGCCAGCCGGGCCGGTTGGAAACGAAAGTCCAGGTGCGGATCTGGGCGATCCGGTGCGACAGCGTGTCGATGTCGCCCTCGGTGGTGTCGGCGCGGCGCACCTGCTCGGCCATGTAATTCTCATCGACATGGCCATGCCTGGCAAGGTCCATGTAGATCGAGGCGATCAGGTCGGCATGCTGAGCCGGGGCGATCTTCCTGTAATCGGGAAGGGCGCAGGCCTCCCACAACAGCGCCACGCGCCTGGCGTCGGTGGCAAGCGTCCGGATGTCCTCGTCGCGGGACAGATGTTCGAGCGCCTGCGCATCGACCGCCGGCAGCGCGCGCGTCAGGCCTTCAACCGGCGCGTTGGTCTCGATCGAGCGCTTCAGCGCGTCGAGGTTGGCGAAATCGAAACGCGCGGTGCGCCATTGCAGCACCTTCACCGGGTCGAAATCATGCGCTTCGATCTTCTTGACCAGTTCCTCGTCCAGTGGATCGACCTGGCCGGTGACGCCAAAAGTTCCGTCGCGCAAGTGGCGGCCGGCGCGGCCGGCGATCTGGCCGAGCTCGGCCGCCGTCAGGTTGCGATACTGGTAGCCGTCGAACTTGCGGTTCTGGGCGAAGGCGACGTGATCGAGATCGAGGTTGAGGCCCATGCCGATCGCATCGGTGGCAATCAGATAATCGACATCACCCGACTGGAACAGCTCCACCTGCGCGTTGCGGGTGCGCGGCGATAGCGCGCCGAGCACGACTGCCGCACCGCCCTGCTGGCGGCGGATCAGTTCGGCGATGGCATAGACCTCGTCGGCGGAGAAGGCGACGATCGCCGTACGTCGCGGCAGGCGGGTCAGCTTCTTGGAGCCGGCATAGGCGAGATGCGACAGCCGTGGCCGCGTCACCACCGACACCCCCTTCAGCAGACGCTGGAGGATGCCGTGCATGGTCGCTGCGCCGAGCAGCAGCGTCTCCTGGCGGCCGCGCAGATGCAGGATGCGGTCGGTGAAGATGTGGCCGCGCTCGAGATCGCCGGCCAGCTGGACCTCGTCGACGGCGACGAAAGCGGCGTCAGTCTCGCGCGGCATGGCTTCGACGGTACAGACCGAATATCTGGCGCCATCGGGCTGGATCTTCTCCTCACCGGTGATGAGCGCCACCTTATGAGCGCCGACCTTCTCGCAGACGCGTGAATAGACCTCGCGGGCGAGCAGCCTGAGCGGCAGGCCGATAATGCCGCTTTCATGCGCCACCATGCGCTCGATGGCGAGATGGGTCTTGCCGGTGTTGGTCGGCCCGAGCACAGCGGTCACGTCGCGGCCTGACAGGATCAGTGGCTCAGTGTGTTTCGGCTGGATGTTCATCGACCTGGAAATTAAGGCTCTCTGCCTCGCGTTGTCGGGAGCGCGCCCCGTGGTGGCGCGGGTGACAGCCGACACATAGGGATTTTGGGCGTGAAGCGAAAGCAGAATATTCCGATGGCAGCTCGAAGCCTTCCGTCGGCGTCGAAATGCCGTTCCGCCGTTCCGATTTAACAGTTGGAACGAGTCTGGAACGAATCGGCTACGAATCGCTGACTCGCGCAGATTCAGGGTTTGTTCACGGCTACATCTGGATTTCTCGCCTGCGAGTCTCACCACATGCTGAATCGCCGAACTGGCCCGTTTCATGCAGGGCTGACGTCGCCGTTAACCTTTGCCGCTGAACGATCGACGCAGGTCGGCCGGCGTCATCCAACATTTTGAAATAATTAATCTTTCCTAACGCGCCTTAACCATTTGGGGATGTTTTTCAGCCTTTGTCGTTTAACTCTGCGCTCAAAGCCGGAACGAAACGGCGACGAATCGGCGCCGGAGCATGTTTCCCGGTTTGTTCACCCCCATATGTAGTATCGTGAACAGGTATTCCACCTGTTATCCACAGGCGGGGAACAGGGTTTTGCACAGGCCGCACGGCCGCCGTTAACCTTTGCGTGCCGCTTCGGCACAAATCGGCGTCACGCCCATCGGTCGGCGCAGTCGCTGACCAGGCTGCCAGCAATGCAAAACGGCCTGGTTCAAGCCTCTCCCATGGCATAGCGCTGCCGCAGCGGGCTGCAACAGTCCCCGGCAACAGGCCGACGCCTCAGGTGACATGACGCCTCAGGTGATATACTGGCCGCCATTGGCTGATATGGTCGAGCCGGTGATGAAACCGGCATCGTCGGAAGCCAGGAAGACGACGCAGCGTGCGATCTCTTCCGGCTCGCCGAGGCGGCCGACCGGGATCTGCGGGATGACGCGCTCATTGAGCACCTTCTCGTCCATCGCCCTGACCATCTCGGTGGCGATGTAGCCGGGGCAGATGACATTGACGGTGATGCCGACCCGCGCCCCTTCCTGGGCGAGCGCCTTGGTGAAGCCGATATCGCCGGCCTTCGACGCCGAATAATTGACCTGGCCGGTCTGGCCTTTCTGGCCATTGATCGAGGAGATGGTGATGACGCGGCCGAACTTGCGGTCGCGCATGCCGACCCACAGCGGGTGCGTCATGTTGAATGCGCCGGAAAGATTGGTGTCGACGACCTCTTTCCATTGCTCGCGCGTCATCTTGTGGAACATGGCGTCGCGGGTGATGCCGGCATTGTTGACCAGAACGGAAACCGGGCCGAGATCGGCCTCGACCTGCTTGATGCCGGCGGCGCAGGCATCGTAGTCGGCGACCGACCATTTGTAGACCGGAATGCCGGTCATCACGTTGAATTTCTGCGCCGCTTCGTCATTGCCGGCGTAGTTCGCGGCGACCTGATAGCCGGCGTTTTTCAGGCCGATCGAAATCGCGGCGCCAATACCGCGCGACCCACCGGTGACGAGTGCTACCTTTGTCATAATATCCTCCCTTTTTCTCGATCGGCGGGCGGCGAAAGGGGAACGCTCTAACGGCGGAGCCTGTTCGCCACCGACTGTTTCACGGCTTGCTCGCTCCGTCCTCACGGCGCTTTGCAGATGACTTCACAGCGCTTCCACGCACATGGCGACCCCCATGCCGCCGCCGATGCACAGCGTGGCGAGACCTTTCCTGGCACTTCTGCGGCGCATCTCGTAAACCAGCGTGTTGAAGATGCGGGCGCCGGAGGCGCCGATCGGGTGGCCGATGGCGATGGCGCCGCCATTGACATTGACGATCGACGGATCCCAGCCCATGTCCTTGTTGACGGCGCAGGCCTGGGCGGCGAAGGCTTCGTTGGCCTCGACCAGGTCGAGATCGCCGACCGACCAGCCGGCCTTGGCCAGCGCCTTGCGCGAGGCGGGAATGGGCCCGGTGCCCATGATCTGCGGATCGACACCCGCGGTCGCCCAGGACACGATGCGCGCCAGCGGCGTGATGCCGCGCTTTGCGGCTTCGGCTTCGGTCATCAGCAGCACGGCGGCGGCGCCGTCATTGATGCCGGAGGCATTGGCGGCGGTCACCGTGCCGTCCTTGTCGAAGGCCGGTCTCAGCTTGGTCATGGCCTCCATCGTGGCGCCGTGGCGGATATATTCGTCCTGGTCGACAATGGTGTCGCCCTTCTTGCCCTTGACGGTGAAGGCCACGATCTCGTCCTTGAATTTGCCGGCCTTCTGCGCGGCCTCTGCCTTGTTCTGGGAGGCCAATGCGAGCTGGTCCTGGTCCTCGCGGGTAATCTGGAACTGGCGAGCGACGTTTTCGGCCGTGTTGCCCATGTGGTAGCCATTGAAGGCATCCCACAGCCCATCCTTGATCATGATGTCGATCATCTTGTAGTCGCCCATCTTGACGCCGGCACGCAGGTGTTGAGCGTGCGGGGCCAGCGACATCGATTCCTGCCCGCCGGCAACGATCACCTTGGCATCGCCTGTCGCGATCTGCTGCATACCGAGAGCAATAGCGCGCAGACCTGAGCCGCAAACCTGGTTGAGGCCCCAGGCGGTGGTTTCCTTTGGCAGGCCGGCTTCGATAGATGCCTGGCGGGCGGGGTTCTGGCCCTGAGCCGCGGTCAGCACCTGGCCGAGGATGACCTCGTCGACTTCCGCCGGCTCGACACCGGCACGGGACAGCAACTCCTTGATGACGACGGCACCAAGCTCATGCGCCGGCGTGGCGGCGAAGGCGCCGTTGAAGGAACCGACGGGCGTGCGCGCCGCACTGGCGACAACGATGGCAGCGGACATGTTCTTCTCCACACTTCGAGGTATCGAGGTTTTGGTATCGCAGTTTGTATCGTCAGGGCTTTTCTTGCCCTTTCAATGATCCAAGTCAAACCGGAAATGGGCATACCGGCCATGCGCCGCAAGCAGGTTGCGCATCGTGGTGGATACAGCCGGCCCATTGCTGCGCAGCATTTTTAGCCCGCCGTGCAGCATTAATTGATGCCGCACTGCACAAACCGCTTGGAATTGTGACGCTTTTGCGCATATCCTTGAAAAGGCGCAATCGTTACCGGCAGCTTACCTCAAGTGCGCCGGTGTCCCGGGAGGATGCTGATGGCCGCGAAAGACGAACCGATTATCATCAAGAAATATGCCAATCGCCGCCTCTACAACACCGGCACCAGCACCTATGTGACGCTCGAGGACCTTGCCGAAATGGTCAAGAAGGGCGTGGAGTTCACCGTCCAGGACGCCAAGACCGGCGACGACATCACCCATCCGGTGCTGACCCAGATCATCTTTGAACTGGAGAACAAGGAAGGGCAGAACATGCTGCCGATTCCGTTCCTGCGCCAGTTGATCGCTTTTTACGGCGACCAGATGCAGATGATCGTGCCGAGCTTCCTCGAACAGTCGATGATCGCCTTCTCAAAGGAGCAGGAACGCTTCCGCGAGCAGATGAAGGGTGCGTTGGGCAAGTCGCCGCTGGACATGATGAAGATCACCACGCCGATCAAGGCGCTGGAAGAGCAGACGCGCCGCAATATGGAAATGTTCCAGAACGCCATGCGCCTGTTCACGCCATTCCCACCCGCTGGCCCACCCGCAGGCTCGAATGGCACTTCCGCAGCGCCGGCGGAGCCGGCCAGGAAAGAGACGTCGGAAAAGCCCGACGACCTTCAGGAACTGAAGGAACAGATCGCCGCCATGCAGCGCAAGCTCGACACGATGTCGTGATCGCCGGCCAGACCAAGCCCGGCCGAAATCTCTCATCAGCAGGCCGTATCAGAAATCTCCGCTCGAATGAGGCTGAGTGCCGCCCGACCCGCGCTATTTCGTTGTCACCGTCACCAGAGCCGTAACGGGTTTGCCGTCGACGAGAATGGGCTTGTGATGATCATCGGCAAGTAGGACGCCGATCACATGCTTGCCGGCGGCATCCGGGCAATGGCCGAAACGAGCCTTGACAAGATCGCCGCCAAAGTCGCTGTTCATGCTGTTGTACGGCTTGCCGGGGATGTTGCAGGTATCTCCGGCGGGATCGATCTTCATATGCAAATGGCCGCATTGGCTGACGCCGTCGCATTCACCCGCTGGCAGAAGCGTGAAGTTGCTGCTGACGACGACGCCTATCGCCTTCTCTGGGTCATTGCCGAGTTCGATGACCGAACCGGCCGCCGGCCAGACGATTTGCAGGGTTGGCCGATCTTCGGCCTGGGCAGACCCGAGCGACAGTAAACAGAAAGCAAGGGCAGTCGTTGCGATGATGCGAACCATGGTAACCTCCATTGATGTTGTAATCACTGATTACATATGAAACGCCTGGACGCAAGAAAATAATCAGTGATTACATATCGGCGTCGTGCTATTGGCAGGCATGACCAGCCCCACGGATTACGGCGAAGCCGCCAACCCCAAGCGCTATCATCACGGAAATCTGGTCGAGGCCTTGATCGCTGCCACCGTAGAGATCATCGAAGAGCGCGGAGCAGAGCATGTCTCGGTGCGCGAGGCGGCAAAACGTGCCGGCGTTTCGCCCGGCGCGCCATTCCGGCATTTCCGCTCGAAATCAGCACTGCTGACCGCCGTCGCCGAACAGGCGATGAACCGGCTGACCGAGGCCGTTGCCGATGCACAGTCCAAAGTCGGCAGCGCAGATCCCATTGTGGCCTTCGAAGCGATCGGGCAAGGCTATCTGGAGTGGGCGATCAGCAATCCCACGCATTTCCAGATCATCAGTTCTCGGACGCTGATCGATTTCGACGCGTCGGACAGTCTTCGTGATCAGAATGAAGCCGTTCGCCGGAAAATGATCGCCCTGCTGACCCAAGCGCAACAACAAGGTCGGCTTGCCCCGGACACCGACTTCGATCATCTGGTGCTTGCCGCCCGCGCATTTGTCTACGGCCTGGCACGCATGGCGATCGATGGTCATTTCCCGGAGTGGCATCCGTCCGAGCCGCCATCGCTCGCCGTACGGAAAGCTCTGCGTCTTTTCATCAGCCAGATGACAAATCCCGAAACGCAATCTCACGAGCGCCCTGAAGTGACTTCCGGGGATCGCTGACAAAACTGTCTTCGCACTGCAAAACCTGTCTTCGCACTAGTGTCAGGCGCACAGCTTCGAGTGAGGGTGTTCTCTTTCATGACAAAAATTTCATGTCATCGCCACTGAGTGCCGCTATTTTTGCGCCACACCAGACATATATGCTGCACTGCAATATGGTCCGTTAGCGCCGTAATGAAGGATTTCGCCTTGCCCAGCAGAAAAACTGCCATCGTCACCGGTTCCACCTCGGGCATCGGCCTGGCAATCGCCCATGCGCTCGCGGCCGATGGCTGCAACATTGTCGTCAATTCCTTTTCAGACACGGCCGACGACCAGGCCGTCACCGATGCGATCGCCAGGCATCACGGCGTGAAGACTGTCTACATCAAGGCAGATATGTCGAAGCCGGCCGAATGCCGGGCGCTGGTCGCAAAGGCAGCCGAGAGCTTCGGCTCGGTCGACATCCTGGTCAACAATGCCGGCATCCAGCATGTCGCGCCAGTGGAAGAATTTCCCGTCGAGAAGTGGGACGCCATCATCGCCATCAATTTGTCGTCGGCCTTTCACACCATCGCCGCCGCCATCCCGCTGATGAGAGAAGCCGGCGGCGGCAGGATCGTCAACATCGCCTCGGCCCATGGGCTGGTCGCCTCGCCGTTCAAATCGGCCTATGTTGCGGCCAAGCACGGCATCATGGGACTGACCAAGACGGTCGCTTTGGAACTGGCGCGCGACAAGATCACCTGCAACGCCATCTGTCCCGGCTATGTGCTGACGCCGCTGGTCGAGGCGCAGATCCCCGACCAGATGAAGGCGAACAAGATGGACCGCGACACGGTGGTCCGCGAGGTCATGCTCGACAGACAGCCGACCAAGGAATTCGTCACGGTCGAGCAAGTTGCCGCTGCCGCGGTGTTCCTGTGCTCGGATGCGGCAGCGCAGATCAACGGCACGCAAATCTCGGTCGACGGCGGCTGGACCGCGCAGTGATCCATCCAATGGCTCTCTAGATCAAGGACAACGCCATGACGACAAACGGCAAGGCGGAGGAGCCCAAGAAGATCAACGTCGCGCTGCAGGGCGGCGGCTCGCACGGCGCCTTTTCCTGGGGCGTGCTCGACCAGCTGCTGGAGGACGGACGGCTCGACATCGCGGCGGTTTCGGGCACCAGCGCCGGCGCCATGAACGCGGTGGCGCTGGCCGACGGCTTCGTCCGCGGCGGCGTCGAGGGCGCGCGGCAGAAGCTCGACGATTTCTGGCGCGCGGTGGCGCGGAAGGGCCGGTTCAGCCCGGTGCAGCGCATGCCGTGGGACGTCGCCTGGGGCAACTGGTCGATCGAGAACACGCCGGGCTATCTGTTTTTCGACACGATGTCGCGGGTGTTTTCGCCCTATGTCGCCAACCCGCTCGGCCTCAACCCGCTGCGCGACGTGATCGAACAGGAGATCGATTTCGGCAATGTGCGCGCCTGCAAATCGATGGAGCTGTTCATCTCCGCGACCAATGTCGAGACCGGGCAGTTACGCGTCTTTTCCGATGGCGAGATCGATCTTGACACGGTGATGGCGTCGGCTTGCCTGCCGCAGCTGTTCCGCGCCGTCGAGATCAAGGGCGTGCCCTACTGGGATGGCGGCTATGGCGGCAATCCGGCGCTGTTCCCGTTCTTCAAGACGACTGCCACCGAGGACGTGCTTTTGGTGCAGATCAATCCGGTGGTCCGCGAGGGGACGCCGAAGAGCGCCAACGAAATCCAGAATCGCATCGACGAGATCACCTTCAACGCCGGACTCTTGCGCGAATTCCGCTCGATCGCCTTCATCAAGGAGCTGATTGCCGCCGGCCGGCTGCCGCATGGCGAATACCGCGACATCCGCATGCACCGCATCGATGCCGACGAGGCATTCAAGGACCTGTCGGCATCGTCCAAGGTCAATGCCGAATGGGCGTTTCTGAACTATCTGCGCGACCTTGGCCGCACTGCCGCCAGCGACTGGCTGGAGGAGAATTACGACGCCGTCGGCAAGCAGCCGACGCTTGACCTCTCAGGCGAGCTCGACGACGGCTTCAAGCCGATGCGTGGTCCGGCACCGGGCCGGCGGGTCAAGGAGTTCCTTGCAGCACGCAAGAAGCCCGAGGCAGCGCGTCGCCGAGCCTGAGTCGTTTTGTTTGTCAGTTTTTTTGCAAGGCTAGATCGATCACCTTGATCAGCGCGGCCGCAGCCCGCCGCTGCTCGTCCGGATCGCTGATGCGCATCTTCATGCCTTCCAGCCCGTCGAGCAGCATGTCGGCCAGCAATTTTGCCGACAAGCCCTTGGCGGTGAGATCGACGCCATTGCGTCCGGCTTCGCTCTGGATCGCTGCGGCAATATGCTCGGCAAACCGGCTGCGCCAGCAGCCGATCAGGTCGGCGAGACTCGATTTCATGTCAAGGAGTTCGGCGCCATGCGGCGAGGCGTGGACGGTGCGCGTCATCGAGATCAGCGCTTCGTCGATGGCCCGCATCGTGCGCTCGGCAAATGGTTCTTCGCCGGCGAGTGCCGTTTTCGCCTGCTCGAGCGAGCGGGAGAGCAGCATCAACGCAATGGCGCGATAAATATCGGTCTTGTTCTTGAACTGGAGATAAAGCGCCGGCCGCGACATGTCGGCGGCACGCGCAATGTCGTCCATGGTGGTGCGGGCGAAACCATAGGCCAGAAACACCTTCATCGCGCTGTCCAGAATGCGGGCGCGCTTGGGGTCGGTGGCGATGTCCTCGATCTCGATCATGGCGCGACTTTATCCTGCAAAAGCTCTATTGACAAAATGACGTAATTTGTCAAGATGTATAAGGGCGAATGGCCGACCGGCCTGCCCGGGCTGTGGACGACAACAAAGGGTATCCCCATGCGCCTCACCGTCGACGGGCAGGCATTCGACGTCAATGCCGATCCCGAAATGCCGCTGCTGTGGGCGCTGCGCGATCTCATGGGCAAGACCGGGCCGAAGTTCGGCTGCGGCATCGCCGCCTGCGGCGCCTGCACGGTGCATGTAGACGGCCAGCCGGTGCGCTCCTGTTCATTGCCGGTCGGTGAGGTCACCGGCGCGGTCACCACGATCGAAGGCATCGGCACCGAAGGCAGATTGCATCCGGTACAGCAGGCATGGCTGGAAGAGCAGGTCGCCCAGTGCGGCTACTGCCAAGCCGGCCAGATCATGAGCGCGGTGGCGCTGCTCGACCAGGTTGACGATCCGACCGATGCCGATATCGACGATGCCATGGGCGGCAATCTCTGCCGCTGCGGCACCTACCCGAAGATCCGTGCGGCGATCAAACGGGCGGTCGTGCTCAAGACGGCGGGGATCTGACCATGGCCAGTGTCGGAAAGATCGCCCGCCGCACGTTTCTCATCGGCACCGCTGCCATCGCGGGCGGCGTCGCCGTCGGCTATTACTACTATCGCAAGCCTTTTCCGAATCCGCTGGAAGGCGACCTCGCGGCTGATGAAGCGACCTTCAACCCTATGTGAAAATCGGCGCCGACAACACCATCACCATCGTCGCGCCGCGCGCCGAGATGGGCCAAGGCATATCGACGACGCTTGCTGCCATGGTTGCCGAAGAGCTCGATGTCGGGCTCGACCAGATCAAGGTCGAGCACGGCCCGGCCTCCTACGCCTATTTCAATGCGGCGATCCTGGAAGAGGGCGGTCCGTTCGCCTTCTTCGATGAAAGCATGACCGCGGAAATAGTGCGCGCCGGCATGGGCGTGGCCGGAAAATTCCTCGCTCTGCAAGGCACCGGCGGTTCGACATCGACGCTCGATGGTTTCGGCAAGATGCGGCAGGCAGGCGCCGCCGCGCGGCAGATGCTGATTGCAGCGGCCGCGCAAAAGCTCGGTATAGCTGCCGCCGATCTGGAAACGGCCAACGGCTCGATCCTGCACAAGGCATCGGGCAAATCGCTGACCTATGGCGCGGTCGCTGCGACCGCTGGGACGATGGCGCCGCCCGCGGAAATCAGGCTCAAAGACAAAGCCGACTGGAAACTGCTCGGCAAACCGCAAAGACGCATCGACATGCTGGCCAAGGTCACCGGGGCGCCGATCTTCGGCATCGACGTGACGCTGCCGGAGATGCTGTACGGCACGGTCAAGATGAGCCCGCGCTTCTGGGCCAAGCCGGTCAAGGCGGATTTCTCCAACGCCGAGAAAATGCCTGGCGTGATCAAGATCGTGCCGATCGACACGAATTACGGCCACGGCTTCGGCATCATCGCCGAAAACACCTGGGCGGCGTTCAAGGCGGCGGAGGCGATCGACGCCGAATGGGCCGATCCCGAATATCCGCTGGACAGCGCCGGCATTTCCGAGGTGCTGAAGCAGGCGCTCGGCACCAAAGGGTCGGTGATGCGCGATGATGGCGATGTCGATACCGCTTTCGCCGACGCGCTGCGCGAAAGGATCGTCGAGGCCGACTATGCGGTGCCTTATCTGGCACATGCGACGATGGAGCCGATGAACGCCACGGCGCGGCTGAAGGACGGCGTCCTCGACATCTGGTGCGGCAACCAGGCGCCGACCTTGGTGCGGCAGCTTTGCGCCAATGCTGTCGGCATTGAGCAGGACAAGGTCAGCGTCCACACCACCTTCATGGGCGGCGGCTTCGGCCGACGTATCGAGGTGGATTATGCGCTCTGTGCCGCGCTGATGGCGAAAGAAACGGCAGGCCGGCCCATCAAGGTGATTTGGACGCGCGAGGAGGACATGCGCCACGACGCCTACCGGCCGGCTTCGGTCGGCAAATTCCAGGCGCGGCTTGGCAACGACGGCATACCGGTCGCCGTCGACATGACAATCGCCTCGCCATCGCCGATAGCCAGCACCTTGCGCCGGCTGTTTCCCTCGATCCCGCCGCTTGGCCCCGACAAGTCCATTGTCGATGGGGCCTTCGACCAGCCCTACACCATCCCGAATTACCGGGTCAGCGGCATTGCTGCGCCCGCCTCCATCCCGGTCGGCTTCTGGCGATCGGTCGGCTGCTCGATCAACGGCTTCTTTCATGAGGGCTTCATGGACGAGATCGCCACCGCCGGGAAAACCGATCCGGTCGAACTGCGCAAGACGCTGATGGCTGCCTATCCGGCAGCGGTGAAGGTGGTCGAGAAGGTCGCCGAAATGGCGAAGTGGGGCGAGGCGCTGCCCGCCGGCAAGGCCAAGGGCATGGCGTTCACGCTGTCCTTCGGCAGTTGGGTCGGCGAGATCGTCCAGGTCGCCGACACGCCGTCCGGGATCCGCATCGAGAAGATGTGGATCGCCGCCGATGTCGGCACCGCGCTCGATCCTGATATCATCGAGGCGCAACTCATCTCCGCCGCCATCTACGGCCTGTCGGCAGCGATGGGTCAGGAGATTACTTTCGCCGACGGCATGGTCGAGCAGTCGAATTTTCATGACTACGACGCCATGCGCATCTCCCAGTGTCCGGCGTTCGAAGTCGCCATCCTGGAGAATTTTCACAAGATGGGCGGCGTTGGCGAAGTCGGCACGCCGCCGGCGGCACCGGCACTCGCCAACGCCATCTTCGCACTGACGGGCAAGCGCATCCGGACACTGCCCTTGTCGAAGGAGGTGACCTTTGCATGAAATATTCCCATCATGCTGACAGCTGCTGCCATGCTGTTTTGCTGGCGCCTACCAACGGCACTGGCAAGCCGGGCACGGCACCGATGATGGTCGATGCAGCCAAGACTTGCCCGAGGGACGCGGTCTGGCGGTTGCTTTCGCATCCGCGCTGCGCCGAGTGTTATGTCGCAGATAAAAGGCCGCGCTGGTCCGGCGCGCTTCACGGCGGCCGCACCCTGCCCATCGAAGTATTACCCATCAACATTTCTGACTATATTGCGGTGCAACTTTGATGTAGAAGCTCGTTCGCCGATCACGGCAAGTTGAACACGGCCTTGCGCGCACCCATATCGGCGACGCGCCCGAGTTACAAGACGCGGCCTGGCCGAATCCCGCGCACTGGAAAAATGACGATGCCGAAGTACAGGTTTCACAAGCTTGCAGCCATTGTTGTGCTTGTCGGATTCGCTGCCTGGATGGCGACGGGCGAGTTCTCGTCCGTCGGCAGCGCGGCCGCCGACAAACCCAAAGCGGGGGAGGTCGAGCAGCCAAAGGCGCCTGACGCCGGCAAGGCCAAGCCCGCTGAGGCAGAGCAGCCCAAGGCGCCGTTGCGCACCGTCGCGATCTTAACCCCGCCCAGGCGTACCTATGCGCGCGCCATCCGCATTTCCGGACTGACCGAAGCCGACAAGCGCGCGGTGCTGGCGACCCGGGTCGACGGCATCATCGACAAGCTGCCGGTCAAGCAAGGACAGCACGTCAAGACGGGCGACCTCGTGCTGATGCTTGCCACCGAGGAAAAGCTTTCGGCGCTCAGCAACGCCAAGCAGCTTGTCGCGCAGCGTCAGGCCGAACTCGATGCGGCCTCGCGGCTGGCGAAAACCGGCAATCTGCCCAAGCTGCAGCTCGACAACGCTCGCTCCACCCTGACCTTAGCGCAGTCGATGCTGGAAGCGATGCAAGCCCAGCTTGATCGCAATGAGGTGAGGGCTCCGTTTGACGGCGTCATCGACCGGGTGCCGGTGGAGCTTGGCAGTTCCGTGATGCAGGGCGGCGAGGTGGCAACCATTCTGAGCCTCGACCCGGTGATAGCCCGCGGCGAGGTCAGCGAGCGTGATCTCGGCTATCTGAAGATCGGCGACAAGGCGAAGGTACGGTTGGTCAGCGGCCAGAATGTCGAGGGCACCGTGCGCTATATCAGCCGCGACGCCTCGTCCGCCACCCGCACCTTCCGGGTCGAGATCGCAATCCCCAACCCCGAGGGCACCATTCCGGCCGGGATGACCGCCGAGATCGCGCTGAGCGCGCAGCCGACCGACGCAGTCATGCTGCCGCGCTCCGTGGTCACGCTCGGCGACAAGGGCGATCTCGGCATCCGCGCCGTCGACAAGGATAACAAAGTCGTGTTCTTCCCGATCGATCTGGTCGACGATACGCCAACCGGCCTGGTGCTCGGCGGCATCCCTGCCGATGCGCGCATCATCGTCGCCGGCCAGGAACTGGTGAAGGAAGGCGAAGTGGTCAAGCCGGTCGAGGCCGACCAGGCGACCATTCAGAAGCTGCTGGGCGAAGCGACGGCCGGGACGCAGTAATCATGGATATCGTCAAACTCGCAATCAGCAATGCCAGGCTGACCATTTCGGTGCTGGTGTTCCTCATCCTTGCCGGTGCGGTCGCCTATCAGTCGACACCGAAGGAAGCGGAACCCGACGTTCCGATTCCGATGATGTATGTCAGCCTGATCTATCAGGGCATCTCGCCCGAGGATTCGGAACGCCTTCTGCTGCGGCCGATGGAAGCCAAGCTGAAGAGCCTCAAGGGGCTCAAGGAGATGCGTTCGGCCGCCTTCCAGGGCGGCGGTTATGTGCTGGTCGAATTCCACCCGCAGACGGATCTGGCGACGGCGCTGCAGGACACGCGCAGCAAGGTCCAGGACGGCAAGGCCGACCTGCCGCAGGCAGCCGAGGAGCCTGTGGTCTCCGAGGTCAACGTCTCCGAGTTCCCCGTCCTTGTCGTGACGCTGTCGGGCGAGGTGCCCGAGCGCGTTCTGACGACGGCTGCGCGCGAGTTGCGCGACCGCATCGAGGAAGTGCCTGGCGTGCTGGAAGGCTCGCTGCAGGGCGCCCGCGACGATCTCGTCGAAGTCGTCATCGATCCGATGAAACTGTCGTCATACGGGCTGCAGCTCGAGCAGCTGATCGGTGCGGTCGGCGATTCCAACAGTCTTGTCGCCGCCGGCAACATTGAAGGGTCCGAGGGCAAATACGCCGTCAAGGTGCCGTCGCTGATCGAAACGCCACAGGACGTGGCGGCGCTTCCGATCGTCGCCGGCCCCAATGCCGTGGTGCAGGCCCAGGATATCGCCACCGTCCGCTCCACCTTCAAGGACGCCGAGACGGTGACCCGTCTCGACGGCAAGCCGGCGATCGCCATCGAGGTGAAGAAGCGCATCGGCTCCAACCTGATCGACACGATCGC